>NZ_JBVHLU010000076.1:0-57456 GCF_055558835.1 Embleya sp. NPDC025285 | reverse complement strand
CCCCCCCCCCCCCCCCCCCCCCCCCCCCCCCCCCCCCCCCCCCCCCCCCCCCCCCCCCCCCCCCCCCCCCCCCCCCCCCCCCCCCCCCCCCCGCTGCCATGAACCCGTGACCGATTCCAGCGCCGCCGCGCACCCGTCCGCCGCTCCCCCACAAATGCAACTGGTCACCGGACGCCACGACCAAGCCGTGGCGGACCTCACCAGCAGACATCTCGCCGCACGCCTGCCCCGCCTGATCGCCACCACCTTCCGCCTCGCCTGGACCGCGGACCCCCGAGCGCTGGTCACCCTCCTCGCGTGTCAGCTCGGCGCGGCGTTGTGCGCGGCTTTCGGCCTCGCCGCCACCACCAGTGCCCTTACCGGCCTCCTCGCCACCACCCCCACCACCGACCGACTGCGCGACACGGCACCCGGTCTGCTCGCCCTGATCGCGGCGTTGATCGTCCGGTCGCTGCTCACGTCGGGAGCGGTCGCGGTCCAGGCCCGGCTCGCGCCCCGGCTCGGCCGCGTCGCCGAGGTTCGCGTCATCGAGGCCGCCACCGCGGTGGAGGCGATCGCCTACGAGAGCCCCGGCTTCGAGGACGCGTTGGACGCGGCCGACACCGGCGCGGCGAACGTGCGCAACCTCCTCGCCGATACCGTCGACCTCACCGCCGCCGCCCTGACCCTGACCGCCACCGCCGGCGTGCTGGGATTGCTGCATCCGGCCCTGGTGCCGCTGCTGCTGCTCGCCGCGGCCCCGCGCGGTTGGGCGGCGATACGCACCGCGCGGATCACCCACACGACCGCGCACGCCACCCGCTCCGACACCCGACTGCGCAACACCCTGCGCTCCTACATCACCGCCCGCACCACCGCCCCCGAGGTCCGCACCGCCACGATGCGCCCGTTCCTGATCGGCCAGTACGAGCAGGTCGCCGAACGCCTCGAACACCAGGCGGTGCGCCTGGCCGTGGCGTCCCTGCGGGTGCGGATGACCGGCGACGCGATCGCCGGACTGCTGACCGGCGCCACCTGGGCGGCGCTGGTGTGGCTCGCCGCGAGCGGCCGCGTCTCCCTCGCCGCCGCCGGCGCCGCCGTGGTCGGCATCCGCGTCGCGTCCGCGGCCGTCGACAGCATGGTCCGGGCCGCCGCGAAGGTCTTCCACACCGGCCTGTACGTCGACGACTGGCGCACGTTCCTGGCCGACGCCGAACAATGGCGCACCACCCGAGGAACCACGGCCCTCCCTACCGCGGGCCCCGCTCTCGTGCGGGCCGAGGCGGTCTCCTTCACCTACCCCGGGCGTGACACCCCCGCCGTCGCGGACCTGTCCCTGGAACTGCGGCAAGGCGAGGTCGTCGCGCTGGTCGGCGAGAACGGCTGCGGCAAGACCACCCTGGTCAAACTCCTCCTCGGGCTCTACCTCCCGGACACCGGCACCGTCACCTGGGACGGGGTGAACACCGCCGACACCGACCCCGAACAGCTGTGGGCACACGTGGCGTCCGTACCGCAGGACTACACCCGATGGCCCATGAACGCCCGCAACAACATCGACCTGGGGCAACCCGCACCCCGCGGCGACCGGGCCGTCCACGAGGCGGCCGAAGCCGCCGGCGCCGACACCGCTGTGGCCGCGCTCCCCGACGGCCTGGACACCAGCCTGGCCCGTTCCTGGTGGGGCGGACACGACCTCTCCGGCGGCCAATGGCAACGCATCGCCATCGCCCGCGCCTTCCACCGCGACGGCGCCCTCCTCGTCCTGGACGAGCCCACCGCAGCCCTCGACGCCCGCGCCGAACACCACGTCTTCACCCGCCTGCGCGCCCTCGCCGCAGGCCGCACCACCGTCTTCGTCACCCACCGCCTCGCCAACGTCCGCACCGCCGACCGCATCATCGTCATGAACACCGGACGCATCGTCGAGACCGGCACCTTCGACGAACTCGCCCACGCCGGCGGCCTCTTCAACGAGCTCTACAAACTCCAACAGGGCTGACCCGACGGACCACCACCGCAACGACCCGCCCGGCCCATAGCAAGACATGCGAAACGGCGCCGCCCCGAAGGTTCGGGGTGGCGCCGCGACACGTCGAAGGTCGGTGAGCGTTGCCGCCTCACGGCGGAAGGCACACCGTGGCTCCAGCCGAACCGGTATTCCACGGAGGCAATGGTTGGGCCCGGGGGCACACCCTCACCGACGAGAACCACAACCGGCACCGTCCCGGGATCATTCCCCGCTGCCGAGCCGCGCCCGTAGTCCAGGCCGTGGCGGACCCACCCGGGGGTGGGCAGGCGGTTGCCGCGCGGCCCCACCCCCGCGTGGGCCGCGCAGCAACGTGGGGCGGCCCGCCGTCCCGAGGGGGGTGCCGCGTGGGGAAGGGCGGGCCGACCACAACCACCGAACGTCTCTCGGGGAGGAGAGGCCGCCGGTGGCCGCGGACATTACCCGCCCGCCCCGACACGAGACCCTCCGTCGGGGCGCCGGCGGGAACCGATGGGCGTGGCACCGGTGCTCGGGAAGGGGCAAGGCGCCCGTCGGGTCGGCGGCACGTGCCGTCACCCGGGGCCGGGTGGCTCGTTGTGCCGACCGTGAAGGTCCGGCGTCCCCCCGTCGCCGGGCCCGCACCACACCCGAGGGCCCCTCCCCCGAAGCCACCGGGAAACGGGAACGGTCGGCGCCGGTTGCGCGACACCGGCGCCGACCACCCCGACCGCCAACGCCGATCCGTCGCCGCTCGGCCCGGACCTTCTTCCCACAGACCGGCCGCACCACGTTCGACGAGGCGCCTCGAGCACGTCGCCCGGTCCCGCGTTCGGCATCACAAACGCGGCTCCCACCGCTCCCCGCCCAAAGCCTCCTCCACCAGGCGAACCGCACGCTCGGTCGCCGCAGCACGCGCACCCTCGACCTCGTACATCCGCAACACCGCCCCCACCACCGAGGCCGGCACAACCGGGCCCAGCTCCTCGCGGGCGGTGCCGTACCCGTGACGCGCCGCCGCCAACGCCGCCGACACATGCTGACGCGCCATCCGCGCCAGCACCACCGGATACCTGCGCAGCAGAGCGTGCCCCCGATAGCCGGGCGGGCACAGATCGAACAACCAGGTCACAGCCGTCGCCTCCCAGCCCTCGACACCCGGCGGCCGCACCACGGGCGGCCACCCCGGCGGCGCAACGCCGACCCGGCCCCGCAGCTTCGCCGGGGCTCCCTGCTCGGCGAGGACGCGGGCGAAACGACTCGGACGCTCCCACGCCGGAGAGTCGTCGCCGCCATCGTCATTGCCGTACATATGTTCGATTATCGGTTTCGCCGGCCGAAAAGGCACGCCGTCGGCGTGTCCCCTCCCGCCTCACCAATACCGGGGGCGCCCGCCCGGTGATCCGTCCGGGCGAAATCGAGCCGACCCACTGGGGCGTCGCGGCAACGACCGAGGCGCCGTACGTACCATCGAACGCATGTCCGAAGCACTGCCCGAACGCCTCCGCCCCCTGCTCGACCACCAGCTCGCGTTCGAACACACCCA
Source organism: Embleya sp. NPDC025285 (assembly GCF_055558835.1). Classification (NCBI taxonomy): domain Bacteria; kingdom Bacillati; phylum Actinomycetota; class Actinomycetes; order Kitasatosporales; family Streptomycetaceae; genus Embleya; species Embleya sp. NPDC025285. The sequence continues at coordinate 53,944 of NZ_JBVHLU010000076.1, read as the reverse complement.
CCTCGAATGCCTACGCATCGCGGCCACCGACGACACCGAGGCCCTGGAACGGGCCCGGGCCGCGCGGACGACCGCCATGTGGGCACTGATCGCCGCCCGCAAGGAAGCCGGCGCAGCCGGCGCCGAGGACCGCGACGCCCTCAAGAAGGCCGCCATAGCCGTCCTCGCCGACGAGGGCACCTCGACCTGATCGAACGCCGGCGCGCGGGACGCGGGCGCTCGTCGCAGAATCGACGGGTGGACCGGCCCGGAGTACACGCCTACCTCGAACTCGCCGACGGCACCGGCGCCGAGGTCACCCTCGACCTGTTCGACTGGCCCGACCCGCGCAGCGCCATACCGGTGGCCTGGACCGCGGTCGTCGACGACGGCCCGGTCCTGCCCGAGGGCACCGAGGGGGTCCTGTACCCGGACGAAGAGAGCCCGGTCGACGGCCACCCGTTCGTCGTGATCGTCTCCGCCGACCGGGTCTCGCAACTCCGCGGCCGCGAATCCTGACCACCCCGCGAGACGCGGCACCGAGCGCGCGCGGCGCCCGAGCGTGTGATCGGGCGCCTCCTCCCCCGCCGGAAGGAGACGCCCACCCACCACAAGCCATCCCTCGCCGGTCGGGAAACAGGGGGAACAGCGCGCCACCATGCCTGCCCCACCCGCAACGACCCGCACGCGCCCGACCGGGTGAACCCCGATACCACCGCCCGGGCTGGCGTCAGCCCGCAGCCGGCCGAGCACCCTCGCCGAACACCGGCACGTCCGCCGGGACCACGTCCTCGCGCAGACGCAACAGTCGGATCGGGTGACGCCACTTGCCGTCCTCGAAAGCGGAGTCGACCGCGATCTCCGCGACGAGTTCGGGAGCGACCGGGATCATGGGGTGTCTTTCGCGGGAGCCCCAGGACGGCGAGAACGAGCGACCGTGCCAAGGGTGGTCGGGCGCGGCCGGTGTCAGGCGCTTCACCAGTGCGGCGTGGACGCGGGGGTCCAGGACGGTGCTGCGGCCCACGAACCGCAGCAGGCCTGCCTCGTCGAACCGGCCGAACAGGACGGTGGTCGGATTCGCCGGGCTCCCGGCGACCGCCCCGACCACCGCTTCCGTCGTGTCTCGCGTTCGGTACTTGCGCCACCGACGCTCCCCCGGCAGATAACGCAAGGCCGGGTCCTTGATCATCAGGCCTTCGAGGCCCGCCGGCGCCCATTCCCGCATCCACCGCTCGGCCAGGGCACGGTCGGTGGTGGAGGGGCACAGCGCCCACGGCGGGCCCAGGGCGTGTTCGGCAAAGAGGTCCTCCAACACGGCGCGGCGGGTGGTTTACGGCAATGCGGTCAAGTCCCGGTCCCCCAGGCGCAGCACGTCGAACGCCACAAAATTGGCCGGGTGTTCGCGGGCGGCGCGCAGCGCTGCGGCGCGGGTGCGGTTCATCCGCCGCTGGAGCAGGTCGAACGCCAGCTTCCCGTCGTGCCAGACCACGAGCTCGCCGTCCAAGAGCACGTCCACGTCGGGCAGGTCCCGGTCGGCGGCTCGGGCGATGTCCGCGAACGCGTCCGACAGGTCGGTCCCCCGGCGGGACACGACCCGCGCCGGGCCGCCGGCCGGGCGGGCCACCCAGGAACGGAACCCGTCCCACTTCGGCTCGAACACCCCCGCGTGTGGCAGGGATTCGACCGGGGCGGCCAGTATCGGCTCGGGCGGGACGATGATCGTCATGGGCGGCCGGTACCACGCGGGGCCGCGCCTCACGCCGGTGTCAGTGGTGGGTGATCCACCACACGATCCAGCCGCCAGCGGCGCTTCCGGCGCCGGCGGCCAAGCCGCGCACCGCGTTTACGAGAAAGGATCGGGCGGCGCGCACCAGACGGCCTCGAACTGCTGCGGCAGGATTGGTAGTGGGCTGGTCCTCGTTCACGATGGTCTCCCCGTGTGGGTGCGAACCCCGGTCGGGTTCGTGTCGTCCCATCGGGCTATTACGGAGGTTCTTCCGGCGACCGCCCCGGGGGGCGGGTGTCCGTCTCTAGGCTGCTGGGTTGCACAGCGCGGGTATTCCGGCGGTAGTCCGGACCGGATCCGGACCGGACGAATCGAGGTGGGCGTTCGTGGCGGGCGATGCGGGCGGCAGGGCGAAGGCCGCGAAACTGGCGCGGGCGCTAAAGGAGTTGCACGAACGGGCCGGATCCCCCACGTACGCGAAGCTGGTCCGACAGGGCGCCGAACAGCATCCGCCGGTGGTGTTGAAGGCCTCCGTGCTCAGCGACTGGTTCAACGGGCGCGGTGTGCCGGCCGATCCGGGCCGGTTCGCGTTCCTGGTGACGTGGCTGGAGCACGAGGCCGCCCGCCTCGACCATGCGTACGTCGCGACACCGACCGCGGCGTGGGAACGTCTGCGGAGCGAGGCCGTACGCGAACGCCGACCCACCGGACGACCCCACACACCACACAGCGGCGAACCTTCCTCCGCCGACACAGGGTTCGTGGGTCGGCCGGTTCGGGAGTTCACGGATCCGTTCGCGCTGGAGGTGCACCACGCCATCGACGCCCCCGAACACGCCCGAGCCGAAATGCCGGTGCTGCCGGTGTACGTGGCCCGCACCCACGACCTGGTGCTGCGCGAGGCGGTGGAATGCGCGGCGGCAGGGGAGAGCGCGATGGTCACGTTGGTCGCCGGGTCGTCCACCGGAAAGACCCGCGCGTGCTGGGAAGCGCTCCAAGGCGTGCCGGACGGGTGGCGGTTGTGGCATCCCCTGCACCCGGGCCAGGCCGAGGCCGGCCTGGCCGGGGTGGGGCCTCGCACGGTGGTCTGGCTCAACGAGGCCCAGACCTACCTCGAACCCGCCGGGGCCGGGCAGCGGATCGCCACCGGCCTGCGCGAACTGCTCCACGACCTGCGGCGCGGACCGGTCCTGATCCTGGCGACACTGTGGCCGGACCCCTTCTGGACCACCCTCACCACCAGGCCCCCCGCTGGTGCCCCGGACCCGCACGCACAGGCGCGGGCCCTGCTCACGGGCACCGACCTGCGCGTGCCTGAGGTGTTCGCCGGTGACGATCTGGACGCGGTGCGCGCTCGGGCGGGTGAGGACCTGCGGTTGGCCAAGGCCCTCACGAGTGGGGGCAACGGACGCATCACCCAGTTCCTGGCGGGCGCGCTCGCCCTGCTCAAACGCTTCGAACTCGCCCCGACCCACGCCCGGGCGGTCCTCGAGGCCGCCATGGACGCACGCCGCCTAGGACACGGACCCGTCCTGCGCCAAGCGTTCCTCGAGGACGCCGCCGACGCCTACCTCACCGACCACGAATCCGACGCCCTCGACGACGACTGGTTCGAACAAGCCCTCGCCTACGCCACCACCCGTGTCCAAGGCGCGGTCGCGCCCCTGACCCGCATCCGCCCCCGCCGACGCACCCGCGACACCACCGGCAATGACGAACTCACCTACCGCCTGGCCGACTACCTTGAACAACACGCACGACGCACCCGCAGCGCCGGATGCCCCGGCACTTCGTTTTGGGACGCTGCGCACGACCACGCCCACACGCCCGCCGACTCTCTCAACCTCGCCGGAGCCGCCCGGGAAAGATTGCGGCTGCGCCACGCCGAACGCCTCTTTGGCAGAGCAATCGTCGCTGGCAAACCAGGCGCGTTGCTAGGACTGGCCAAGCTGCGGGAAACCGCCGGTGACCGCGACGCCGCCGAGCGCCTGGCCCGCGAAGCGGTCGAAACAGGGCACCCTCACGCGCTGACGTGGCTAGCCGCAACGCGGGAATCCGCCGGTGACCGCGACGACGCCGAGCGCCTGTACCGCCAGGCCGCCGACACCGGAGACACCCACGCGCTAAAGCGACTGACCGAACTGCAGGAGAAGACTGGGGATCGTGACGGCGCCGAACGGCGGTACCGCCAAGCCGCCGACACCGGAGACACCCACGCGCTAAGGCAGCTGGCTCGGATGCGGCGCGAGGCAGGTGATCACGACGGCGCCGAACGGCTGTACCGCCAAGCCGCCGACGCCGGAGACTCTTTCGCACTGGAATGGCTGGCTCGGATGCGGGACGACGTGGGTGATCACGACGGCGCCGAACAGCTGTACCGCCAAGCCGCCGACGCCGGGCGCATGTATGCACTGGCGTGGCTGGCCGAGTTGCGGGAGGACGCGGGTGATCACGACGGCGCCGAACACCTGGCTCGCGAAGCCGCCGACGCCGGGAATTGCTTCGCACTGGAGTGGCTGGCCGACCTGCGACGAGCGGCTGGTGATCATCACGGCGCCGAACGCCTGTACCGCCAAGCCGCCGACGCTGGGTCCCTCATAGCGCTGGGGTATCTGGCCGACCTGCGACAGGAGGTGGGTGATCACAAGGGCGCCGCAAGTCTCTACCGCCAGGCCATCGATGCCGGGGACACCGAAGCACTGCTGCGGCTCGCCGAGTTGCAGGAAGATGCGGGTGATCACGACGGCGCCGAACACCTGGCTTGCGAAGCCGCCGACGCCGGAGACACCCACGCGCTAAAGCGGCTGGCTGAGCTGCGAGAGGAGACAGGCAAACGCAACAGCGCAGAGCGCCTGCGCGCGTTGCTCCGATGTGGTCTCGACGCCGAGGACGACATGTCACCCGTCGACGGGTAGACCGACGTCGGCCCCAGAGCAGGCAAGGTGGGACTCCGGGTCGAACCGGTGGACGAGCCGGACGGGCTCAGGCCCAAGCGCGCCTGCGGAGTTGGCCTTTGAGATCGCGCTCGGCTTTGCGGCGGCATACCGGGAGTGGGTCGCCCGACGGGAAACTCGACACCCGCACTCGCAGTGACTTCCTTGACCGCGTCCTGCCCTGCCCTGCCCCCGCAATCGACCCTTCCGAGGAACACCACGGCACTCCGGTCGAGACACTGCCGACTTCGACGTCGGTTGCCTTCACATTGGGTGCTTTGAGTTCGACGATCAGGTGTCGCACTCGGTCGTGTTCTTGAGTGCTGGCGCTGAGCATGAGGTCGACGCGGGCGAGCCGCCCGTCCTCGGTCCGCACCGATCCGTCGGCGGGGGTGTCCAGTCCGACGACACGGCGGTGGTGCTCCAGCACCTTGGTGAGACCGATCTCGCTGCTGGTCATCATGTTGAACTCTTCGCCGAAGAGCCACAGCCCGCGCTCGATGATCTTGTGGAGGTGATCCCTCTCGTTGACGTGTCGAGAGGCGTCCTCGTCGAAGATCAGATGTTCGAGGGCGGTGAGGAACTCGAGGCGGGCGGTGATTTTCGAGGAGGCCCGGATGATGCTGCTGAGACTGGTCTTCTCCAGGAGTGCGTACAGGCTTGTCGCCTCCTCCTCCCGCACCACCGGCGTGACGCGCTTGTCGGCCGGAAGGCGGGCGAGTTCCCACGCGAGCAGGTGCGGATGGAAGGAGAGGGCGTCCAGGTCAGGCTCGGCCTCCAGGAGGTCGGCGGCGAGCCGGCGGCACCCGGCGAGCGAGCGCACCGTCTGCCGGCGCTCTCGTAACGCCCCCACCAGGCCGGTGGTCACCTGGCCGATCACGGACCCGACCGCGCCGGGCAGCAGCAGCGCCTGGGCGACCTCGGACATCGCCGTCTGCATCTGCTGGGGCAGCGCCTGCCCGATCCGGCCCGCCAGGCCGCGCCGGCGCAGGTACTCCTCCAGCGGCTCCCCGGGAGTGGTGGCAAATGGCCTGGACAAGCAAGCGGTGGCCTCGACGGAGTGTCGTCGGGGCCACCGCTATCGACGGGGATCAGCAGGTTCCTCCGGCGAGCATCATGCGGGTGGGGAGCCAGGTTCGCGGGAGGCAGACCTCGCCGAAGTCGGGGTCTTCGACTTCCTCGATCCCGGGTTCGGCCCTCACCACGTATCGCTCGGTGTCCTTGGCAGGTCGGGACGCCGTATCGGCGGGATGCGTATCGGTCGCGGTGGACGGGAGTGCGGCAGGGATGCTCGCGGCCCAGCGTTGCTCGTCGCGGGGTTCGCCCTGCACGCGGTGGTGCAGCATCAGGAACCGCACGGCTTCGTCTTCGTCGGCGCCGGCGGCGAACCGCCACCAGAAGGCGGCGGGTTCCGAGCGCCCGGTCAGGTAGAGCAGGCACGAGAACACCACGGCCCCGGCGGGAACGCGCTCGTTGACGAATCCGGTCAACAGCTGGCCTGTGTTCGGGCGGCCGATCACGTGGCGGCACAGGCGCTCGAGTTCGGCGGCGGCCCGGTGTTGGTCGGTGGTCGTGTCCGTCAGCGCGGTACCACCGGTCGGGGGTGGCACGGGGCCCGATCGGGCGAGTGCGGCGGTCAGGCCTTCCTGGACGATGCGCGAGACCAGGCGTTGAGTGGCGGCCGCGGGGTCGTAGTCCGCGAAGGCCTCGTCGAGGGTTCGGCGTTGCTGTTGGAGAGCGCGGTCGAGGGTGTTCATGCGGTCATCCCCCGGGGAGGGTGGGGCCGGGCCGAATCCAAGGCGACGCTTGCGTCGAGGACGGCGGCGAGTTGCCTGCGGGCGGTGTGCACGTGGGATCGGACGGTGGAGATGGTGACCCCCAGGTAGTCGGCGACGTCGGGTACCGGAATCTGCATCACCAGGTGCAGTCGCGCGCAGGCGGCCCGCTTGCTCGGCATGGCCGCGATGGCACCCACGACGATGTCTTCCAAGGTGGTGCGTTCGGGAACGAAGGCCGCGGGATCGCCCAGGGCGTGCCCGATGGCTTCGACGTCGGGCGCGTCCGGCGCGGTGTAGTCGACGTAGACCTCGGAGCGGATGTATCGCCGCCTTCTCCAGTCGACGATCTTCCCCTGGAGCACGCGGAACGCGAGTGCCCGGGGCGGGTTGGTGTGGTCGAGGCTGTTCCAGCGCGTGTACAGGCTGAGCATGGCCTCGGAGACGACGTCGTCGGCGTCGTGGGACGACCTCAGCCGTTGCCGCGCGTAGCGGGTGAGCGCCGGCTGTTGGGCGCGGGCGAACTCTGCGAAGTCCGGGCGCTCCGGGTTCGCGAACGGATCGGATGGTCGGAGGTCGGCGGGGCGAGGCGTGGGGACGGGTGGTGCGGGGTGGTTCTCGATACGCCGGGTCAGGAGATGGAAGGCGAGTCGGATCGGTGGGGCGGGGTTTCGCAGCAGGTCGTCCCACTGCTCGAAGAGCGTCACCATGACGTCCGCGACCGCGCCTTCGGCGTCCTCGAGGGAGCCCAGGTGTTGGTAGGCGTATCGGGTCATGGTGACTTGGTGGGTCTGCACGAACGCGATGAAGTCGTTGGGCAGGAGATCGGTGAGGTCGATCGGGTCGTCGAGGGCCCTGTCGGGCACGACCTGGTCGGGGCGTTCGTTCATCGTCCCCTCCCGCGCGCGGATCGTGCCGAGTGGTGGGATCGGCCGAGAGTGCGGCCGGTTTCGACCACCGCGATCGCGCGTCGCCGCTGGGCGCCGACGAACGCGCGCAGGACCACGACGAGCACGCCTATGACGAGCCAGAGTTCTCTGGCCCGGTCGGGCCCGATGTTGCCATTCAAGACGGCGGTCCTTCCGGAGTGAGTGGGGGCGCTGCGTCCCCGGGGGCGCTCGGCGCGCCGGGGCGTCGCGAGCGCTTGGCCTTCACCCGTATCCCGAACGGCGGGCCCGATCTGTCCAAGTGTGGGCGGCGAAAATTTCCGCAACGTCTTTGAAAGGGCATCGGATTGGCGTGTGAGCTCGCACGATGCCGGCGACACCCGTCGGCGACATGCGCAACGGCGCCGCTCCCGGGGTGGGGAACGGCGCCGTATCGGCTGCGCCCGGCGAGGATGGGCAGCCGGCGTGGTCGTGGTCGGGGTGGGGTGCGGGTATCGGTGGTCGGCTGGGCGAGCGGTGGGATCGCTGCTTGTCGGTGGTGGGTGTTCTAGCAGTGTCCGGCGACGGTGACGCGGCAGGGAAGCGAGGGTTGGGGTACGCAGACCTCTCCGAAGTCGGGGTGCTCGACCGCCCGTATCGCGGATTCGGCGCGCGAGACGTAGGTCTCCGCTTCGCTCGTCCGCCGACCGCTGGGGGCTGCGGACGGGGTGGGGGCGGTGTCGTCGGGAATGCGGTCGGTCCAGCACTGGGCGTCGCCGGACTCGCCCTCGGCGCGGTGGTGCAGAACCAGGAACCGCATCGCCTCGCCCTGTTCCGCGCCGGCGGCGAATCGCCACCAGAACGCGGCCGGTTCCCATCGGCCGGTGAGGTAGAGCAGGCACGCGAATACGACGGCGCCGGCCGGGGCGCGGTTGCCGACGAACTCGCCCAGCAGGCGGGAGGTGTCGGGGCGGGCGATCACCAGGCGGCACAGGTGTTCGATCTCGGCGGCGGCGCGGTTGCGGGCGGCGTTCTCTTTCGTGTCCGGGCCGGAGCCGTCCGGGTCGGGGACCGGCCGTGGCCTTATCAGTGAGGCCGCGAGGTTTTCCTGGACGATGCGCGAGGCCAGACGTTGGGTGGCGGCGGCGGGGTCGTAGTCGGCGAAAGCTTCTTCGAGGGCACGACGACGCTGCTGCAGTGCGTGATCTAGAGGGTTCATATGTTCTTCCCCTGGGGTGGATGGGGCCGGACGGGGTCGACGGGGAGGGTCTCGCGCAATGTGGCGGCGAGGTCCCGGCGGGCGAGATGCAGGTGGGAGCGGACGGTGGAGATGGTGACCCCCAGGTAGTCGGCGACGTCGCAGAGCGGCACCTGCATCACCAGGTGCAGCCAGGCGCAGGCTCCGCGTTTGAGGGGCAGGAGCGCGAACGCGCGGGCGAGGGGGTCGCGTTCGGGGACGAATCGGCCGGGGTCGTCGTGTGTGGCGGCGGCCGGGCCGTCAGGGGCGTGGGCGGAGGTGAAGTCGACGCTGATCTCGCGCGTGTGCCGGCGGCGGCGCTGCCAGTCGACGGCCTTGCCCCGCACGATGCGGTACGCGAGTGCCTGTGGCGGGCTGCGGTGCTCGGTGATGAGGTCCCAGCGCATGTACATGGCGAGCATGACCTCGGAGACGACGTCCTCGGCGTCCTGGTGCAGTGCCCCCAGTCGTCGGCGCGCGTGGCGGATCAGCGCGGGCCGGTAGGCGCCGGCGAACTCGACGAACGCGTCCGTCCACGGCAACGCGGCCCGGATCTCCGGGCGTTCGGGCTCCGGGCGGTGGGGTGCCACGGCCCGACGGGCCCGAGCACGCCGGCCTGCCTGGTCGTCCAGGCGACCCAGCAGGAGACGGAAGGCGAGTTGGTGGGCCTGCTCCGGGAGTTCCTCCCAGTGTTGGGACACCTCCAACATGACATCGGACACGGTCTGTTCCGCGTCCTTGCGCGAGTCCAGGTAGCCGAGCGCGAACCGGGTGAGGCGATGCATGTGGTCGTGGAGGAACACGACGAAGTCGTCGGGCAACACCTGGGTCAGGTCGATCCCGTCGCTTTCCTCTTCCGCGGCGTCCGCGGCCGACGGGGCGCCCGAGGATCGTTCGGGGTCCGCAGGGTGGAACGTGGTGAGGAGACAGTCCGGGTCGAAGTCCTCGAACGCGTCCAGTACCTCGATCGCGCTGATGCCCAACTCGGCCATCTCCGCGTCGGTCGGATCGTACGGGTCGTCCAGCCGCTCGGGCGACTCGCTCATCGTCGTCCCCCTGCGTGCTCGCCCACCACAGGCGTGGGCCGGCCACCGGGGGCGGCGGGGTGTGTCCGGCGGCGCACCGCGACCGGACGCGGTGGACGAACGACGGTGGGCACGTCCGCGATGACGAGCACACCTATGCCCAGCCAGAAATCTCTGGCGCCGTCGGGCCCGAAGATGCCATTCAAGACGGCGATCCTTCCGAAGTGTGGAAATGCGCGCCCCCGAATGCGCGGAGAGGGAGCCGGGAGCGTGAGGGGCGCGCGAGTTGCCTTCACTGGGTATCCCGTACGAGAGGACGGCCGCGTCCAACCCAAACCGCAAAAACTTTCGAGCACCCCGAGGCGGTCGTTCCCGGCCGCACCAGCCGTGGCACTGCATGTCCGCGCGCCCAGGGGTCACCATCGAGGGTGCCTCATCGTCTCGGAACGCTGTCGGCCCAACCGGCCGATCGTCGGTCGGCGCTCATCGGTAACTCCGGGGTTAACCGTGGTTGCCTGAACCACCGTTGTTCTGAGTCGGCGCAAACGCGAGCCTTGAGATGCCGAGAGCGGAGCGGCCGACGCGGAGATCGCGAAACCCCCCGCCCCCACATCCTCGTTCCCAGGGAGTTCACCATGGCCGTCATCGAGCACACCCTCACCGCCCCCGCCCGCTCGATCGCCGGCACCCGCGACACCGTCGGTCGCTGGCTCACCGCCGGTGCCGTGACCAACACCCTCATGGCCGGCACCTACGTCGCCTTCTCCACTGTCGTCATGCCGCTGCTCGGCACCAAGGACGACGCCGACTTCGTGCACTCGATGCAGCACATCAACACCAACATCGAGAACCCGCTGTTCTTCGCCGTCTTCACCGCGGCACTCGCCACACCCGCGATCGCCGCCTGGAAGCTCCGCAAGCGCGGCGGCGGCTCAACGTACCGGTGGGCGATCGCCGCCCTTGCGCTCTACACGACCACGGTCCTGACCACCTTGGGCATCAACGTCCCGCTCAACGAGATGCTCGCCGGCGCCGGCAGCGTCGACCCGGGCAAGACCCGCGCCGACTTCGAGACCACCTGGAACATCTGGAACGGCATCCGCGCCGTGCTGTCCACCGCGGCGGCCGTCGCGATGGTCAAGGCCGTACGCCTGCACCGCCGCAACCACGCCTGACGAAGTCGTGATTCAACATCCTCGTTGCGCCGGGCCATGGGCCCGTGTCACCGGAAGGAGCGACCAAAGCGACTCGGTTCAGGATCAGCGATACGAACTGCGAGATCTCCGCCGGTCGGAACGCGCGACCGGGGGTCGGGGAGCGTTCAGGGCCAAATCGGCCTCACGCGCACGTTCGTTCCTGGAGAAGTGATTCGAACTCGAAGCATGGCTCCGTCCGCGTACATCGAACTACCCGACACTCATTGCGCCGGGCGCGCGCATGTCGATTGCGGTTCGCTTCAGCACCGGTCAGGCACGTAGCGTTTCGATCGTGCGTCTCGATCCTTGTAGTCCACACCAGCCTGATATCGACGACAAGATTGAGCGTGGTGTGGTGGCGCCGAGCGCGTGGACGTCGGGGATCCTCCGGTGCGTCGTCGGGTGCGCCGTCCCGTGCTCGCTCACCACGCCATCGAGTCGAGGGCCCATGTGCGCCGGGCGACGATCAGGCTCGGAGAGCGTCGATACCGTTCCGGTGTCAGTTCGTGATGCGTGGCGAGGAAGCCGTTCATTGCAGGTCGACATGTGCCGTCGTGGTGCTCGCCGTCTCGCGTACTTCGGTGCGATGTGCGTCGAGCACTGCGGAAGCACGAAGGGCGTGACATGCCGCACGGGTGTCGCGACGGTGGGTGCGGCAGTCCTCGGCCGAGACGATGTCCGGAAGGACACGGGGTGGCGAGGTGCTCGAGGGCGGCTCCCTCGGCGGCGAAACGGTCACCGATATCGCCGATCATCCGTTGCTCTCCGGGTCGGGGACCCTGCGGCGGACGGTTCGGTCGGCGATGGCGGCGCGGATGCCCTCGCTGGCGAGCCATCGGCCGAGGCGCCCGTGCAGCTCGGCGACCTGGTCGATGGTCAGTCCGGTCACCGGCGTCGGGTCAAGGCACAACCGAGGTTCGAGCGGTGTGCCGGCGGGAATCAGATCGGGGCGGTGCCGGCCGATGTCGTCGAGGAGGATCCGCCGGTGGTGTTCCTCGATGTGCGCGACCACGCCCGGTTCAAGGTCGATCGGGTGGACGACGACCCGCAGGAGAAGGCCGAACCCGTCCCGGACCACGCGCGCCCTGCCGGGCTGCGGCTCCTGCGGATGCCGAGGACACAGCAGGGTCTCCGCGAACGCGGCCACCTCGACATCGGTGACGTGCACAGCGACGCGTTCGAGTTGCACGGCCGGTGCGTGCATCCCCGCCGAGACGACCGTGAGCCGCCACGGCCGCGGGTGCTCCACGGGCACGAGGTGGATGCTCCAGGCGGGCAGGGTGACGGTCTCGACCGCCGCCTCGGTATCGGTCACGAAGGCTCCCATCGTGGGTGAGCGCGGGTGGTGGCTGCTCGTCGTCGGCAGGGTCGGGCCGAGCGGCCGTCGAGAAGGTTCGGGAGCGGGCCCGGCATCGCCGTGTACGGCATACGAGTCGGAGGGTGGCCGGGCTCGCCGCCGGACCCGCTCGCGACGATCATCACCGGGCGGCAGGCGGCGGAACGATGGCGTTGTCGATGGCGAACCGATGGCAATTCAAGCCCGATGCACGGTGGTTGTTCCGTCGCGGGGGTAGCGTGGGGCACCGCCGCCGCGCACAGGGGGACCGCATGGCGATCCGTCGCACACCGAACACCCGCCTCCGCGCTGTCCGCGAGGAGCGGTGGAAGCAGTCCCGGTCCGAGTTCGCCCTCGCGCTCCAGGCGAAGGCGGACGAGCTCGGCGAGCGCCATGCCTCTGTCGACGCCAGGTTGATCGCGCGCTGGGAGGACGGAGAGACCGCTCGCCCGCGGCCCATGTACCGGCGCCTCCTCGTCGCACTCACGGCGATGTCCGAGGCGGAGCTGGGAATCGGGCCGGTCGACTCCCCGGTGCCGGTGAACGATCCACCTCCGACACCCGTAGGCGAGTCGGTGGATCGCCGACGGTCGGTCGGCGGCGGCGCGCTCGCGATCTCCGCGGGCGCGTGGCCCGGGAGAGCGCGAGCGGCGCAACCGCGGCGCGTGGATCCGGCCCTGGTCGACTACTTCGAGGAGCAATTGGCCGGCCACTATCGGGCGGACATGATGCTGGGGCCGCGTGCGCTCATAGGGACCGTCACCTCGCAGTTGCACCTGATCGGCAACCTCCTCAAGGAGGCGGAGTCGGCCGTTCGCCGACGCCTGTCCGGGACCGGCAGCGCATACGCCGCCTTCGCCGGCTGGCTCCACCTCGACGCGGGCGACACCGCTCTCGCCGCACAGTGGCACGGCGTGGCCACCGAACTCGCGCACCGTTCCGGAAACGCCCACGCGGTGGCCTGTTCCCTCGTGGACCGGGCCATGGCGCACACCGACGCCGGAGCGGGCGCCGCCGCAGTCGACCTGTGCGCCAACGTCCTCACCGTCGGGCGCAGACTGCCCACGGAGCTGCGCGTCTTCGCGTTGCAACAACAGGCGCACGGCGCCTCGCTCCTGGGCGACCGCACCCGGACGGACCGACTCCTCGACCGGGCCGAGCACCTCGTCGGCAACGTCGACGAGGAAGTCTGGGGCACCGCATGCTTGCGCACACCCCACTACGTACAAGTGCAACGCGCCACCTGCTACGGCCGCCTGGGTCTGCACGCGGACGCGAATCGGCTCTGGCAGCAGGTCATCCCCGCATCCGGCGGATCCGCGCGCCGCGACGTCGGAGTGTGGAGCGCACGCCAGGCGCGGGCACGCGCGGGCCTGGGCGAACCCGAGGCGGCGCTGCAGTCCGCGCGGGTGGCGGTCGACGCGGCCCTGGGCACCGGCAGCGTCCGGGCCGCTCGTGAACTCGCCGCCCTGGAGTGGGAGATGCAGGCATGGCACGATCATTCGATCGGCCGTGAACTGGCCGCCCTGCTCGCACCATTGACCCTGGAGGCGTGACCATGGCCGAAGCCCTGACCCTGTCGCAGATCGAGAAGGCACTCGCCGCCGACCTCCCGGGATGGGCCACGGACGGGCGCCGCATCGAGCGCACATACGGGATCCCGCACATCGCCGGAGCGGCGTTCGTCATGCACATCGCCGCCATCCAGGACGCCTGGGGCCACCACTCCGACGCGACCCTCGGCTACAAGACCCTCCACATCAGCATCAGCTCCAGCGACCTCGGCGGACACGTCGCGGAACACGACCTCGAACTCGCCCGCCGCATCGAAGCCGTCGCACCGGCACACGGCGCACAACCAATCGACTGACCATCAGAGCGCGTCATCGCGTCGACGCGAGCGCCGGAGGGAAATCGGGCTTCCAACGGGGGCAGGACTTCACGGCCCGCCAAGCTCCCCGATGATGGGTGACGCACCCCTCGTCGAGCGCCACTCCCCTCCCCCGTTCCTGCGTCTGCCGACCACCCACCCCACCGACCACCCAGTCCGTCCGTCGGCTTTGAGTTCGCGTGCGACGTGGGGACGAGTCGACCGAACGGGACAGGCATCGAGGTTGGCAGGTTCGGGATCGTCACCCCGTCCCCTGCTTCGAGATCAGGGGGAGGTCCGACTCAGGCGGTAGGCGATCTCACGTCCGGTCAGGCTCTCCCCGGTGCACAGTTCTCGCAGTCGACATGAGCAACACACGGCCGGGGCCTTGCGAAATCGCCCCGCTGGAAGGGGAGACGGATCGCCACGCCGAGGGCCGCACCCACGCCCGATGCAATGTTTTCGGCCCTCGTGCGGCCCGTTCCTTCGCCGACGCCATCCGCGCCCGACCGTCCGGCACCGCCTCTGCCGCGACCGGGCGCCGCCGCCGCTCGCCAATCGCATGGCCGGGCGGAGTTCGCGGGTTGGCCGACATACCGCTTTACCTCCGTTGTGTCCGCCGCGCGACCTAGTAATGTTCGGTGCCGTGAGCATCCCAAACCAGCGTGAGGACCGAGAGAAGCTAATCACCGCTCTCGCTCCACAGTTGCGCCAACTGTTGAAGATCCGCGCATTCGAACACGGCCTGGACATCCAGGACGCGGCCGAACACGCCGTCCGGGCCTGGTACTCGACCGAGTCGCCGCCCGAGGTCGACACCACCGGGGCGAAGACCTGGGGCACGTTCCTGCCCGTAGGCGAGCCGGACCGGTTCAAGACCGAATGCGGACAGCGCGGCATCACCTACGTCCAAGGCCTCGCCCAGGCGGTCACCCTGTGGCTGGGCAACCACCCCTCCCCCACCGCCCCGTTGACGGCGCAACCCGTCCTGCGGGTGATCGTCGCCAACCAGAAAGGCGGCGTCGGCAAGACGTTCATCGCCTCCGGCATGGCCCAGGCCCTCGCCGAGAGCGGGCTGCGGGTGCTGCTCGTCGACTACGACCCGCAGGGCCACCTGACCGCCGAACTCGGCCTCGACGAGATCCCGGACGGCGAGGACAGTCTGCTGTCCCACATGGCCGAGGAAGCACGCGGCGACATAAGGGACTTGCTGGTCGCCCTGGATCAGGAGCGGTTCGGGCACCGACTCCACGTGCTCCCGGCGTGTGACGACGCGTTCCTCATGGACGCCAAGATGGTCAAGATCCGGTTCAGCGAGTCGGCTCTGGAGCGTGCCCTCGAACCGCTGGAGAGCGACTACGACGTCATCGTCATCGACGGGCCGCCCAGCCTCGGTCTGAGCATGGACACCGCCCTGTACTACGTGCGCCGCCGTGACGGCGAACGCGCCGACCGTTCGGGAGTTCTCACCCCCGTGTGGGCCAACGGGGCCTCGCACCGCGCGTTCAAGCTGCTGAAGGCCCAGATCAACGACCTGTGCCAGAAGGCCCGCACGGACATCGACTATCTGGGTCTAATCGTCAACGCCTACGACGGGCGCCGAGGCACGCTAGTGAAGGCCAACAAGGAACAGTGGGAGAAGAGCACCAACCCCGGTGTGCTCGCCGTCATCGGCGACCTCAAGGAGGGCCGGGAGGCCTCGGACGGCAACATCCCGCTCCTGGAGTACGCGCCCGACAGCGAACACGCCCGCGTCATGCGTGAACTGGCGAAGGAGTTGGCGGTATGAGTCCGAAGTCAGCGCGCGTCACCTCGGGCTTCAGCGTCGAGGACGAGGATGTCGAGGCGCCTCCCGCGCCCCGCCGGGTCCGCACCCGCAGCGAGATCATGAACGGCGAGGGACGCGCGCCCGCACGTGTCCCTCTCGCGGAACTCACGCACAACCCGTACAACCCGCGTGAAGAACTCGTCGAACTCGACGAGACCATCGCCTCCCTCCGCGAGAGGGGGCAGTTGGTTGCGCTCACCGTCGTCACCCGCGCCGCGTTCGAGGCAGCCCACCCCGACCACGGCGACACGCTCGCCCCGGCCCGCTGGGTCGTGCTCGACGGCAACCGGCGCCTGGCCGCCGCACACCTGGCGGGCCTGGACGAACTGCGCATCGACGTCAACGACGCGCTCGCCGCGAGCGCGGCCGACATCCTCGAGAACGCGCTCGTCGCCAACCTGCACCGCGCCGAGGTCCCGCCGCTGGACGAGGCCAAAGCGATCCGTGACCTGCTGAAGATCCACGGATCGCAGGAGAAGGTCGCCCGCCGGCTCAGCAAGAGCGGCGCCTGGGTGTCCCAACGGCTGGCCCTCCTCCAACTCCCCCAGGACCTCCAGGAGAAGGTGGAGAGCGGAGAGCTCAAGGTCAAGGACGGGCGGCGGATCGGACGCCTGCCCGCCCAGCAGCAACACACCGAGGCGGCGAAGGCCCTTAACCCGGTTAAGGCCGCCCGTCCGCAGCCCCAGGCCGCGCAGCCTCGTCCTCAGGCCCCGCCGCCCCGGCAGGTCGAGGAGCCGTCGTCCGAGGACACCCCGCAGGCTCCCGCCCCCGGTGACGTCCGCCTGGCCGAAGCCCTCGACGAGGTTCTCGGAATCACCCGGGATCCCGACGCGCTCGCCGAGGTTCTCGTCGACCGCCTCCCCAGGGACGTGGTCGTCGCCCTGACGAACAGCCTGATGACCCACATCTAGCGTCGACGAACCATTAACCGGGTTAAGGCCACGGTGGCCGCGCCCTTCGACTCGACCCCTTAACCCGGTTAACGCTCGGCGCCGGTCAGGACACGACCGGGGCCGCCACACGCAGACTCGGGCGACGTGCGCGGGGAGCGTGCCGGAGTGGCAAGGTGCTTCGCGCGGACTGGGGTGGGCGAGGTGGTCGGCAGTCTGTTCGACCGTCGGATGGCGAGCGCCGGTATTTTCGCAAAGGAAACGTTTCGCGCCATTGGGAGCACGTTTCGGCCCTGGTCTTCGGGAACCTCGCGGGGTCAGACTCGTGGGTGGGGGTTGGGAAGACTCGGGGAACTCGGAACTCTTGCCGGGGGGCGGCAATGGCGGTTCGGAGACCAGGGTGGGGTGCCCGTGGCGGGGTGCTCGCGCTGACGTTGTTGCTGCTGCTCGTCGCATGCACCGACGGGGGCGCGAAACCGAGGAAGAGTCCGGCGCCTTCGGGCGGCACCCGTGGATCGCCGCCTGCGGCCGGGGCACGACCGTCTGGGGACGAGACTGTCCGATGGCGGGACGGTTGGGCGTCTTCCGTGGGGTTGGGGGTGCGGATTGCCAAGCCCGGACTGGATGCCGGGCAGGTGCGGATGCGTACCGACCTCCCGGACGCGACGCCGCTCGACGGCATGCTGCCGGGAACCGTCCGCATCGGCCCAGTCGTCGACATCACGCCCTCCGTCCCGCTGACCGCAGCGGAGGTCCGATTCTCGTTCGAGCCCGAGCGGGATCTTCCCAACGGCACCGGCGAACAGCCCTCCACACTGGCCAACGCCTACATCGCCATCTGGGAGGGCGCGCTGGGCCTGTGGTTCCCCTTGGAGACCCGTTACGACGGGACCACACACGAACTGGTCGCCACGGCGCCGCACTTCTCGCTGCTCTCGGCGCGGGAACGCGGACGGCAGCCCCTCGACCAAGGCCGGCGTGACCGTCACCCGCGTGAAGGACATCGCCGTCACACCCGACAAGAGCTGGATCCGCGCCTTCGTCGTTGACATCAAGGAGGACAAGAAGCCGACCCGCCGGGCGTTGCGCATCGAGAACCCGCGCAAGTTCCCCCTCGCCGTCGAGGCGAACGGCCTCTTCGACGTGAGCTGGTCATTGTACGACGCACGCAGGATCGACGACGCACACGTGATGCTCGCCCGCTACCTCGAGTCCCTCGCGGGCGACAGCATGGTGCCCCGCCTGAGCAGCGCGGAGTTGCCCTTCACCGACAAAACTCCAGCCGCCGCCCGGGTCGACCTTGAGTTCGCCGCGCTCACCACCACATTCGACGTCATCTTCGGGTTGATGTCCGCCGCGAAGTCGGTCGACGACGGCGCCAAGGTCCTGGCCAGGATCTTCGCGGAACTGGTGCCGGTCGGTGGGCACAGCGCGGACGACTTCCTCGTCCGGGCCCGCCGCATGCTGGAGGACCGGCAGTTCGCGGAACCCGGCCAGTCGGACCTGTTCACCGCGGCAAACGGCCTGCTGGACGCCATGGGATGCGCCAAACGCATCTGGTCGACCCTCGAGGAACGCAGCGGCCGGCGGCTGGCGAACCTGGTCCGCGAGTGCGTGGCCATGGGCCTGGACCGGATCGGCCGGGAGACTGCGGCCTTCGCGGTCAACACCTTGAAAGGCATGCTCAACTCCGCCAAGTCGGTCTTCGAAGTCGCCGACCTGCTGCATGAGCTCGGTGAAGGCAAGGCGCCGAGCGCCGTGGTCTCCTACGCCCCGACGCTCCCCGACGGAGTCCACGACGTCCTGCTCGCCTCCGTCGACCCGGCCGGCCGGACCATCATGGTCGACCCCTTGAAGGTTCTCTGGGGCGAGGAGGCGCGGGCGGCGTGCATCAAGGCCGGGGAGACGCTCTCCGAGAGCGGGGGTTGGTGCAACGAGTACTACTGGATCAATCCCGACAAGACCAGGTTCCGGCTCACCTTCACGGCCAAGGCGAATTTCACTACCGCGCACGACACCTACTGCCCGCTCCGCAAGGGCAACCCCGTCACACCGGCCTGCCCGTCGACGGCCGAGAAA
This sequence comes from Embleya sp. NPDC025285, assembly GCF_055558835.1. NCBI lineage: Bacteria > Bacillati > Actinomycetota > Actinomycetes > Kitasatosporales > Streptomycetaceae > Embleya > Embleya sp. NPDC025285. The sequence goes on along the minus strand of NZ_JBVHLU010000076.1, from coordinate 35,204 downwards.
GTGCGTGACTACATCCGTCCGGACGCGCCGAAGCACTTTCACGTGGAGGTGAAGGACAACGTCGTCGTATCGGTGAACCAGATCTTCTACCCGTAGCGCCATTGGCCACGGGCTCGTCGTAGTCGGCCGATCTCGGCCCAATACCCCGACCCGGGCTCGCCGTTCTTCGGTCGAAGAACCGAAGCGCCACCGCCATCAGGGCAACCGGCAAGGACCCCGTCCTCAACACGGTCATCGCCGCCAGGCATCGTCCGACAACTGCTGCGCCGTGCCAGGCAAGACTGGGCTTCTACGGTCTGCGCATTCCGCGCAATAGGTCGCCAAGGCCCTTAACCGGGTTAAGGCCCCCCGAGCCAGGAAGACACAGGACGACAGGGCGGAGGGCCTTAACCCGGTTAAGGCCGCGTCGCCGATCCCCGCTTCGAACCCCTCCGCCGGTCACCGGCGCCGGGGAACACTGGCGGCCGTGCTGTACGACGCCCTCCGGCTCGCGGGCGACTCCGCCACCTTGGCCGACGCCATCGTGGATCACCTCCCGCACGACACCCTCCTGGCCCTGACCGACCGACTCATGGCCCGCGTCTGAACTGCGGCGTTAACCCGGTTAAGGCTCCGACGAACCCGTGTCGGCCTTAACCGGGTTAAGGCCGGCGACACGACATGTGAGGATCGCCGGACCCGTCACGCGCCCTCGAGTCGTCAACCGATGTCGACCCTTAACCCGGTTAAGGCCGTCGCTCCGGGTACATGGACATGCTGGCGTCCGATGCGTGTCGGGGCGACATCCGGTGTCGGGTCGCGGCCGCCACAGGACTGCACGACAAGTCCGATGGGCCAAGCCGCCAAACCGTGTCGGGAGGTACCCGACACAACGTCCGAGGCCGCGCCCCACCCGACACGAAGGCGCGGACCCGCCCCAGCCGCGACACGGTCGAACATGGCGGGCCGTCTCGATCGCCTCGTGTCGGGCCCGTCATGTCCGGTACCGCTCGAGAGGTGCACCGCTCAAGCGACATCGCAAACACCACCGTCAACCGGTCCTGCGTGGCCGCCAACCCACGCGCACTTCCAACCGGTCGACCGAGACGGCGGCCACCAGCCGTACGTCTCGTATCGGTGACCGAGGAGACGTGTCGGGTCGGTGTCGGCCGCACTCCGACACAGTCCGATCGCCACGTCATCCCCCCGGCCGTGTCGGCTGCTCCGCGTTGACCCGGAGACGCCCTTGCCCAACCGGGCAAAAATGATCTTGGCGGGCGTGGCGGGTGCCGCTGCGCCGTGTCGAGTCGACGAAGGCGTGTTCGACCCCGTGTCGGCCGCCACGCGGGTCCCGACATCGACCCGACAAGCCGGGACCCACTCGCCGTGGCCTTGTCGGGTGGGGCAAAGCCCGACAGAGATTCCGGCCCTGTCGGGTGGCGGCTCGAACCCGCAGCGACGCGAAGGCGTGTCGGGTCACGGTGGCCCTTGGAGTCGGACGACGGTGACGACCAAGACGCCACTGGAGACGACGTACATCGTCACGCACCCGCCGACCAGCGCCTGGCGGGTGTCGTTGTCGCGCACGGCGCGGGAGCCCGAGCCGTAGGGGTCGTTCGCCAGGGCGGTCATGCCGGCGTCGAACATGCGGCGGCGGTCGGGCGGGAGTGCGTCGCGGCCGGCGCGGGCGATGTCGCCCTACTGGACGCGGTAGCTCACCGGCCCGGCTCGGCCGGCTCGTAGTCGAGTTCCTCGGGGGTGAGCTCGCGGGCCGCGGTCGCGTCGCCGGCGCGAATGCGCGCGATCAGTGCGTCGTCCTCGTCGCGGGCCTCCTGCGGCAGGCCCCATTCGGCGGCGATCAGCGCAACGTGTTCGAGGGGAGCCTGGGAGATCTCGCGATCGAACGCCTCGCGTGTCTCGTCGTCGGGGAGTCCGGCACGGATGCCTGCAAGCGACCCGGGGAGCTCGACGAATTCACCGCCGATGTGGGTGCGCAGCACGGGCTCGTCCATGGGCGTGGTCCTCCGCTCGGGTCGGTTCGGGTCCGTCCCCCAGTGTGCGCCGGCCGCCCCGGCGCCCGACAGGGCGCGCGGGGTGGCGTGCGGAGCCCGGGATCGGTCAGTGATGGATGAGCCACAGCCTCTCAATCCAGGACCAGGCCGTCATGCCCGCTCGGTAGGCCACGCCCCAGGCGGCGTGTGCGGCGATGTCGCGACTCGCGCGGGCGGCGGCCGTGTGCCCGCCGTCGCCGGGGGCGGGACGACCGTCCGAGGCGGGGTGGTCGTGGCTGCGGGCGGGCGCTGTGTCGGTCATCGGACTTCTCCTGACTGTCGTGGTTACCGGCCGCGTGGATGGAAAGGGCGGCCTGGGGGTGGTGGACGGCGTTGGGGTGGGCCCGGGGCGGCCGGCGGTTCACCGCATACGGAAATCGGGTCCAAACAAAAAGGGCCCTCACGCACGTGTTCGCGCGTGAGGGCCCTTTTTGGGGTGGTGTCTACCAAGGTGCTCGGGCGGTGCCGGATCAGGTGCCGCCGCGTGGCCCGGATGTGCGGTCCGGCCGCCGAGCGGCCGCGCGTTCGGGTGTCGCACGCGAGGGTGCGCTGGCCGTGGCCGCGTGTCGGGCCGTTCGACGCGCGACACAGACGGGGTGGCACGGCCTTCCGCCGCGCGCGGATCGGCTCCGCGTGTATCGGCCGCACAGGTCGCAGGGCATGTCGCTGGGGGCGACCATCCACCGTTCGGGGAGCGGGTCGCAGGTGTGGGCGTGCCATTGGGCGGTGAGCGCGGCGCTCTCGTCGGGGCTGCGGGTGGTGATGGATCGTTCGGCGCCGCAGTCGTTGCAGAACCAGGCGGCCTCGCCCATGGCGAGTCGATCACGCGGTGGGGTGATGCGTCCGGAGCCGCGTTCGTAGGTGGTGGGGAGGGTGTAGGCGGGTGGCCGGTCGGTCCCCATCAGGGGGTCCACCGGTGGGGGAGGCGGGTGTTCGGCATGACGCTGTCGGGGTCGAGGTCGCGGATGGGGAGACCGAGGACGGCGTCTTGCACGTTCCGGTCGTGGCGGTCGGTGATGTGTGCGGGGGCGACGCAGTCGGGTCGTTTGCAGGCGCGGCGCAGGAGTCCTCGGGGTGGTCGCCGGCGGTGGACGAGCCAGGAGACGGTGAGGATGGTCAGGCGTCGGCCCTGCCAGGACACGTGCGGTGGCGGCACGGCGCCGGGGCGGTGCCACACGAGGTGGTCACCGTCGGGGGTGGTGTGTTCGGTGAGGACCGATCGCAGGGTGCGGACCAGGGGAGGGGCGAGCCCGAACCGGCCGTCGCCGGCCCGGGCTGCGGGGGGCGTGGTGTGTGCGGCGCGGCAGTGTCGGCAGGTGCGGCGGCCGCGGTAGTGCTGGGTGCAGCCGGTTGTGCTGTCGTGGGTGTTCGTCCTCCTCGAGGCGTGGGTGCGGGCGCGGGTGCGGGTCATGGTCGGCCTCCGGTGCGGGGGTGGTCGTCCCAGGTCCGGCCGTCGAGTTCGCGGCCGTTGGCCGTGGGGGTGCGGCCGCCCCACTGTTTGAAGAAGAACGGCACCTTCGCGGCTTGGCATCGGTCGCGTAGTGAGCGGGCCCAGTCGGGGTGCATCGGCCGGGCGCCCGGCCCGGATTCGCCGCCGGCGATGACCCAGTCGACGTCGGCGGCTGGGAGGTCGATCGGGCCCAGGAGGGGTTCGCACGAGAGGAATCGCACCGCGGCGGGTGTCCGGGCCAGTTGGGGGGTCCGGATGTCCGACCACTTCTGGGTCTCCACGGACACGCCGATCCACACGTTGGGCAGCGGCCAGGGCGGGGACCAGAGGTGACCGTGCGGTGTGGGTGTCACCGTCCAGCCGCCGCCGTGTCCGGAGTCGCCGGCGAGCCGGTGCCCGCCGAGGTCGAGGCGCCAACTTCCCCGGTGGGGCGGGGTGTTCGCGATGGTGTCGGTGGCGTGTTCGGCGACGGCTTCGCGGAAGTCGCCGCTCGACAGGACCGTCCGCATCCGCGCGGCCCGCTTCGTCAGCACCATGTAGGTGTGGCGGGAGCTCAGCGCCATCGTCGCGAACACGCGGGCGATGAACTCGGTCGGGATCCGGTCGTGGAACAGGTCGGACATCGAGTTCACGAACACCCGCCGCGGCTTGCGCCACGACAGCGGCTTGCTCAGCCGGTCCGGCCACAACCGGACGTCGAAGCCCTGCGTGAACGGGTGCCCCGGGACACCGCGCCAACGCTCGGCGAACGTCCTCGCGTAGCAGTGGTCGCAGCCCTCGGACACCTCGGTGCATCCGGTGACCGGGTTCCAGGTCGCGCCGGGCGAACCGTCGTCGCCCCGCGTCCACTCGATCTTCGTCGACGTACTCATCACCGGCCCCCGGCAAGATCGCGACGGGTACGGGCGGCCTCGCGAAGAGGGCCGCACCAGGACCGACGGGTGAAGCAGGTCTCGGTGCGTTCGATGGTCGTGGTCATGGGAGCCCTACCTTTCTGTGGCGAATTCGTGGGCGGGGTGTCCGACGGGGCGGGCGTCCGGGTCGTCGATGGTGTGGTCGTCCCAGGCCAGGGGAGTGGGCCAGCCGCGTTGCACGCCCTCGGCGCGGGCGCGGCGGCTGGGGCCGGGGGTCATGGACAGGCGGTTGTACAGGTCGCGGATGTCGAGCGCGGATCGGGCCTCGACGTGTCGTGCCCGGGCGAGGATGCCGAGCATCTCGGCGGAGCGGGGGGTGTGTTCGGCGAGGGCTGGTCGGGACCAGCCCAGGGCGATCAGTGCTTGGAGGCGGCGGCGGGTGCCGGTGGCGTCGACGACGCTTTCGGGCCGGGTGCCCAGGACGGGGTCGGTGGGGACGGTGACGGCGAGCAGTCGCTGTGCGGTGTCGTGGTGCAGGCGGGGCCGGTGTGGGTCCAGGGCCCGGTTCACGGTTTTGATGTTCACGCCGGCGAGGGCGGCGATGCGGGTCTTGGGCAGGCCCTCGGCGCGAAGGGATTCCAGGTGTGTGCGTGTGGGGTCGCTGTCGACGAACGATTGCCATTCGCCGCGGGCGCGGGCGAGCGCGCGGCGCTTGTCGTAGTGGTACATGGCGGTCCGGCAGGCGGGGTGGGGGCAGTTGGTGGAGGCGCAGGACACGGTGCCGTGTCGGCGCGATCGTCGGTGACGCCGAGGCGCGGGCGCGGTCATTGGGCGTTGCCCAACGCGACGAGCGTTCCGGTGGCGGCGAGGACCGCGGTGAAGGTGTCGTGGCGGTCCGGTGCGTGGTCGGGCGTGCGCGACCGCAGCCGGCCGTGGTCGTTGTCGGTGGTGATCCACGTGTGGCCTCGGCCGTCCCTGTACGAGACCCGCTCGCCGACGACTGCGGGCGGGGCGCTGGGCAGGGTGCTGCGCAGGGCTCGCAGCCTGGCGTATTTCTGCGTGGTGGTGTGGCCGTCCCATTGGGCGAGCGGGTGGTCGGCGTCGACGACGCGGACGTGCCCGAACAGGTCGAGGTGTGCGGGGTTGATGTGCCAGCTCATCTGGCCGGCGACGGTGTGGATGTAGACGATGGCGAACTGGGGCAGGTCGGGTGCGCGTTCGACGAGGACCGAGCGCCAGCGGGCGGCGAGGTCGGCCACCAGGTGGGCGCGTTCGCGGTAGAGGGGCTCGGTCGGGTCGGATTCGGTGGCGGACGTGGGTGTGGGTGGACGGTGGGTGGTGGTGGCGGTCACGATGGGTCCCTCCATCCGCCCCCCTTTCGTGGGGGCGGGGTTGGGCCCGGGGCGGCCGCGCTCGTTTGGTCGCGGCGTGCGGTCGCCCCGGGGGCGGATTCAGGTGATCGGCTCGATCGGTGTCGCGCGGCACACGGCCGCCGCGAGTGGGTCGCTCAGTGTGCGGGCCCGGTCGTGGCCGGCGGCGTCGCGGGCTCCTCGACGGTGGGGAACGGTTTCTCGCAGGACTGGCACGCGCGGGAGATGTAGCCGCGGTGGTCGGCGACCTGCCTGTCGGTGAAGGGCTGGTCGGACGGCTGCCGGGGCTCCGCGCACGCGAGGCAGATCCAGCGGGCGTCGGGGTCGCGCCGCACCTGCGGATTCACGCGCAGGACACCCACCGCTACGCGCTTGCGCAGCGCCCCGTCGGGCACCAGGTGGTAGGCCTTGACGATCCGCCGGTCGCAGGGCCTGGGGCGCTCACAGCGGGCGGCGGTGCGGGATCCGCGGCAGGCGGGCGTGTGGCCGTCGTCCGGGTGTTGCTCGCGATCCGCGTCCCACCAGATCGAGTGCTCCAGCCGCAACTGCCCCACGACCAGGAGCATCTCCTCCGCGGTCAACGCGGAGAGGGGAGTCGGGGAAGTCAGCAGGCGCTCCTCTCCTTCCCCCCACGTCCCCCACACGGTGTCGACGGACAGGGTGATCTCGAAACCCGTCCGGCGGTGTTCGCCGGTGGCGTCCGGGTCGGGCACCTCCACCACGAACGCCCCGAGTTCCTCGTCCAGGCACATCCGCGCGTCGGGAGCGTCCACGGTGGCGCGGAACGCGTCCCACGCCGCGTCGCGTGTCGGGTGGGTCGTCTCCTCGCCGTGCGGGGTGATCAGCGCCCAGGTGGGCATCCCGGTGGGAACGGGGTACCGCTCCTCGGGCCAGATGTCCGGGTCGGTGATGTGGTGCTCGGTGATTTTGAAGTCGAGGGTCACGATGACGTTTCCTCCTCTGCGCCCCTCGGGCGCGGTGGTTGGAGCCGGCGCGGGTTCAGGTGGTCAGGTCGATCGGGGTCGCGCCGCGCACGTCGGCGAGGCGGGTACGCAGTGCGTGGGCGTGGCCGCGGACGCCGTCGCGGGCGGCGGTGTCGGCGGCGAGTTCGTCGAGGGTGGCGAGCGCCTGGTCGACGTCGCGCGCGGTGAGGCGGCCTCGGCCGCCGGCGAGGGTGTGCAGGACGTGGATTCCGGGGCCGCGCGAGTACATCGCGGCCTCGGCCGCGAGCAGATTCAGGCTGGTGCGGTCGCCGAGGTCGGTGTCGCCGGCGCGGATCATCGGGCGGTGCCCGTGTCGGCGAGGATGTGCCGCCAGGCGTCGCGGATCTCGTCCGGGCCCGGGGCGTACACGCGGCGCAGGGGTTTGATCAGGCCGACGTGGTGGGTGCCGCGTGTGACGGCGAGGGGTTGTGCCGGGTCGCTGCCGCCCCACATCACCAGCGGCAGGAACTCGTCGGAGATGAACTTGGCGAGCTGGTTGGCGTACAGCACGACCTCGCGGTCGAGGGCGGGGCCGGTGGCGATCGCCTCGGCGACCAGGGGCCGCCAGTTCGGGTAGTCGCCGATGTAGTGGTGTTCGACGGTGTATTGCTGTGCGCCGAGGTGGACGACGAGGGCGGAGGTGCCGTCCCGGTCGGTTTCGGCGGGGACGTGTTCCAGGTACGCGTCGTCGGTGGTGGCCAGGGTGGTCAGGGCGTCGACGGCCCGGCGGGGCACGTGCGCGTCCCAGGTGCCGATGCCGGGGGTGTCGATCACGGTGGCGCCCAGGGTGTACAGGCCGGAGGCGACGACGTAGAGCCGGTCGCCGCGCGCCTGCAGCCGGATCCCCCGGGTGAGTTCCAGTGTCACGTCCTCGCCGCAGTGCGGGCGGACCTCGCGCAGCGCTTGGACGAAGTCGGCGGCGAACACCGGTGCCGACGAGGCCGGTTCCGGCCGGGGCGGCCGGACGGTGCCGGCGGGCGCGCGGGTGTCGCGGTAGGTGATCGGTTTGCCCAGGCTCTTCGCGTGGGCGATCTCCTCGAGGGTGTCGTCGCCGATGTACCCGTCGGGGCAGACGACGACCACTTCGTCCGCGTACGCGATCTTGGCGCGGTGGACGCGGCCCAGGCGTTCCTTGAGGGCGGTGACCGCGTCGGGGGTGGCCCACAGGGGTGAGGGCCGGTCCAGGCCGACGCCGGCCGGGGCGAGGACGAAGTGGCCCTGGGCGGTCAGTCGCGCGTTCTCTCGGGCCAACTCGGCCGTGAACCGGAGGGATCCGCACAGGCACACGATGTGCGGCCGCTCGGACTCGGCGGCCCGGGCGGGGACGGTGCGTTCGAGGGTGGTGGTCAACGTGACTCCCGAGGTTCGACGGGATGCGACGGCCGGGTCGGCCGTGCTCGAAACCCCCGGACCCGCTTGGTTCCGGGGGCAACGGGCGCGGCCGGGTCAGCCCTGGTCGCAGTGGTCCCGCATGGCCATCGGCTCGGGGTGGGCGAGCCGGTCGTCGATCACCCGGTGCCAGTCCATCCAGGTACCCGGGTCGACGTCGTCCGGCGTGATCCGCGCGGCCTCGGCGGCGGCTTGGGCCAGCGTGGCGTGCACGAGCGCCTCGGTGGCCCACGCCCGGCCCTTCACCGGGTCGTTGCCCTGGTTGTACTGGTGGGCGATCTTCGCCAGGCGTTCGGCCTCGACGTAGTGGCGGGCTCCGCTGCTCATGTGCTGTTGCTCCTTCGGTCCGGTGTCGGGTTGTGGTCGTGCGGGACGGTCCGGCGGGTGTGCGGCGCGTCGGGGGCCGGCCGTGGACGGCTCCGCCGGCCCGGTCGCGTCGTGCGGACGCGCGGAGGCTGGGGGTTCGGGGCGGGTGTGTCAGCTCGTGAGGGCGTGGACGACTGCGGCGATCAGGTCGCGGGCGCTGGGTGGGGTGACGGCGTTTCCGGCCATGCGGACGCGTTCGCGTTTGGTGCCGAGGAGTACGTACTCGTCGGGGAAGGCCATGGCGGCCTGGATCTCGGGGACGGCGAGCATCCGGAACAGGCAGTCCTGGACGTCGAGGTCCGCGACGACGAGGGCGTGGCGTTCGATGGTGGTGACGGTCGAGGCGGGTTCGCCGATCGGCCGCGCTTTGCCGTTGCCGTAGTAGGGCACGAGCAGCGCGTCGGTCTCGCTGGTGGTGCGGGTGCGCATCGGCTCGTCGACCGGTAGCGCGGCCTCGTTCCACGTTCCGCCCGAGGGGACGAGCAACGGCGGCCAGGTGATCAGGGATTGATGCCCGGCGGTGGTGAGGGTGCGCAGGGGTTCGGTCGCGGGAGTACACATCTGGGCCGCGTCGCCGCGCGGGGTGTTGTTGCGCATGACGAGCGTGTGTTCGGCTGCGGTGACCGGCCGGAGGGGCCTCCCGAACGTGTGCTCCGTGGGCACCGGCGAGCTCAGCGGCCCGTGGTCACCGCCGCCCCGGGGTTCGGCGGCGAGCGGCCCGTACGCCAGTGCCTTCGTGATGCTCGTGGTCTGCGTCGTGAGCGGCGCGTCCACCGGCCGCGTCCGGACCCCCGGCCTGCGCTCGAACGTGTGGCCCGAGGCTTCGAGGGTGATCGGGCGGGCGTACTTGGCAAGCCCCGCCCGGATCCGGGCGAGCGTCTTGGCGGCGAGCGGGCGCGGGCGGTCGCCGATGCGTTGACCCGGAACCGTCCAGTCGATCGCGTCGGCCGCCGGCCGCACCGCGGGGTGGACCTCGACGTGGCAGCGCGCGGTCGGACAGCGCCACACGTACTGGGCGCGGTACTTGCCGCCGGGGCGGTCGTGGCGCTTCCACGCCTGCACCGCGCGAACCGGCCGGTCACACGCGGGGCAGTGCGCGGTCGGGCGGGTCCACCGGTCCAGGTCCGGGCACGGGGACGGCCTGCGGTGGGCGACGGCGTACCAGCGGTCCCGGGACTGCGGGGCCGCCGGGCCGAGCGCGGCGGCGAACATCGAGTTCATGAACACTTGGTGCACGCAGTACCCGAGCGCCTGCAGGGCGGCGCGCCACGCACCGAAGAGTTCCCAGTCCCGCACCTCCACGACGTTCTCCACCACGATCGCGCGGTAGCGGTGGTGTTCGGCGAAGCGGACGACGTCCCACATCGTCGCCCGCGACCGCACGGCCGCCTCGTCCGGCAGCGGCGGCTCGTCGAGCAACGACGTCTGGGCCGCCGCGCGCCGCTTCCCCTTGGCGTTCGTGTGGTTCGTGCACTCGGGGGAGAACCATCCGATGTCCGTGGTGGGGTAGCGGCGCGGGTCGACCTGGGAGAGGTCCGCGCAGTCGTGGTCGGTCGTGGGGTGGTTGGTGTTGTGGGTCTCGACGGCGAGCCGCCAGTGGTTCGCGGCCAGCCGCACGGACACCCCCGGGACCTGCAGGGCACCCGTGGAACTGCCGCCCGCGCCGCAGAACAGGTCGGTCATGGTCAGCGTCACGGCCGTTCACCGCCTGCCTGCGACGGCGCGGGTGACCGTCTCGGTGGTCGAGGGCCGAGCGGTCGCCGGGTCGTCGCCGTCGCCGTGGCCGCCGTGGCGGGGCGGTTCGGCAAGGCGTACGGCCCGGGCCTGGTACCGGGTTGCGTCGCTCATCGCGTACTCCTTCGACAGGTGTCGGGTTGTGGGTTCGCCACGGCCCGGGCGGGGGTCCGGCCGGGCGGGGCCATGGACGCTCCACTCCGCCGGCCCGGTCAAGTCCGTGCGTGGGGGCGGGCTTTGCTGGGTGGCGAGGGGCTGTGGGTGGGTCCGGGCGGGTGCATGTGGCCTGAACTGCGGCGGGGATCGCAGCGCGGGAGCTGCCGGCGTTCGGGGCCGTGCGGACGCGTCAGCGTTTGGTGACAAGCGGTGCTCGGTGGGCCGTCGATCGGATCTCGGGACGGCGGGCGGGCAGGCGGTCCCGGACGCCGAGGTCTGCAACGACGAGTGCGTCGCTTCGCAGGCGTGACGCCTGCGCGGCGGGTTCGGCGACCGGCGGCGCATGGCCGGTGTGTCGTCGGTGTCGAGCGGGCGCGGTGCCGGATTCGGCCGCGCTCGAAACCCCCGGACCGCTTCGGTTCCGGGGGCAACGGGCGCGGCCGGGTCAGCCCGCGTCGGAGTGCGTCCGCGCGGTGGCTTCCTCGGGTTGGGCGATGCTGGCGCCGACGGCCTCGCCCACCCGCGCCGGCAGGTGGGGGTGGGTGTTGACGGCTTCGAGCAGCGCGGCAAGGATAAGGGTCTGAGCGAGGGTCGCCTGCGCGAGAGCTTCGGTGGCGAGGGCTTACCCGGCCGTGGGGTCCGCACCGTCGCCGTAGCTGTGGTGGTGGGCCATGCGGGCGAGGCGTTCGGCTTCCGCCACGTGGCGCTGGTATCCGGTGTTCATCGTGCAGTCTCCTTCGGTGTCGGTTCCGGGGTCGGGCGGGTGATTCCGGGATGGTGTGTGTCCGGCCGTGCGGTGGCGGCCATGGACGCTCGACTCCGCCGGCCCGGTCAAGTCGGTTCGCGGGCGCGGACGATCGCGCGGGTCGGGCGGCCGGCCGGGGGCGGGCTATTGCCAGACGTTGCCGACGAGCACCTTGGCGCGGTCGCGCAGCGCCCACAGGCGGCCGGTGCGGCGCTCGGTGGTGCTGCGCGGCTTGCCCCAGGCCTTGAGGAGGCGGGTGGCGTCGCGCATGGCCTTGGTGTCGTCGGTCGCGTCGAACCGGGTGCTGTCGGCGATGAGTTCGACGCCCGCGGCGGTGTCGGCCGAGATGTAGTCGAGGCGGTAGCTGTTCACGTGCTGGGATCCCGTCTGCGGGGGGCTGCCCGGCCGGGTTCGGCCGCGCTCGAAACCCCCGGCGCCACGTGGGCGGTTCCCGGGGGCAACGGGCTCGGCCGACTACACGGCCGACGCGGCGATCGCGGTGATCGCCGCGGTGAGCGCGAGCACGAGCAGCGCAAGCCTGATCAGCGCGTACTTGCCGGCGGTGATCCGGCCCAGGCGCTCGTACTCGGCGGCGAGCTCGATCGGCGTCTCGCGCTCGGCGATCAGCCGCAGCGCGGCGTCGGGGTCACGCGCAAGGCGCTGCCATCCGCCGGTGCGGGGCAGCAGGACCGCGACCAGGAGCACGACGGCCAGGACCAGGCCGGCCCCGGCGGCCCGGGCGAGAACGGCGGGCAGCGTCGACAGCACCGGGGCGCTCAGCCCGATCCCCGCGAGCAATACCGCGGCCTTCCGGTCGGCGGCGCGGTGGCCGGCGATGCGGTCGTCGATCCTGCGGTGCAACGCGGCCACCAGGCCCGCGTCGTCGAGGCCGGGCGCCGTACCGGCCCCGATGTCGTCGACGGCGGTCACCGCCCGGCCTCCGTGCCGTCGGGGTTCGCGCGGCGGTAGGCGTCCAGGACGTGCTTGGGGACGATGCCCCGGTCCGGGCACGCCAGCCCGGTACGCACCGCCCACGCCCGTGCCCTGCGGCCCTCCTCCCGCCGCTGCGCCGGGCCGGGGTCGGCTACGGGCACACGCGACGGCGTGACGGTCGCGGGCACCGAACCGGTGCCGCTTTTGGCGACGCGCAGGTCGGCCTCGGCTCGGGCGAGCATCAGTTGGGCCTCGATCAGGCGGGTGGTGGCCGCGTCGACGGCCCGCGCGGTCGCGGTGTTCGGCGAGACTGGTCAGGCCCTGGGCGGTGCGCTCGGCCAGGGCTCGGATCCGAGCGGTGGGGTGCGCGGTCGCCCACTCGAACAGTTCCTCCAGCTCTTCTTCCACGTTCAGGTCATCGCCGTCGGTGTGGTCGTGTGTGCGGGGGCCTTCCGGGTCGGTGTCGGTGGTGGGCTCGGGCACGATCTCGATCGCCATGGCGAGATTCCTTCGTCTCGGTGTCGGGGTGGGCTCGTGCGCCCACGGCCCGGACCGCGCCACCGACACCGGGATGTGGTGGGGCGCGGTCGGGACCGTGTGGGCAGGGGCCGAGGGAGCGGCCCGGTCACCAGGGCGGGGGTGTGTCGTCGTCGACGACGGTTTCGCCGGTGAAGCACGGCACGCACAGGCCGCGTGAGGTCGGGATGCAGTAGTCCTGGACCACGCGGCAGCCGGGGCAGGTTCGACGGGCGCGCATGGCTTCGTCGAGCGCGCGGGCCTGGTCCTCGGTCGTCGGGCGGACGCGTTCGGCGCGTCCGATGTCGTACAGGTAGGCGACACGCAGCCCGCGTCGCCATCGGATCTCGGCGGCGATCTCCTGACGGCCCTTGCCGGGGCTGAGACCGAGCCTGCGCAGCTGGCGGCGGGTGAGCAGGTACCAGGGGGCGTGCCTGTACGCGTAGACCTCGATCCCGGTCTCGGTGGTCTCGGTCATCGTTCGGTGAGGCGGGTGGACGGGTCGTGGTGGGGGTCGCGGAAGCGGTGGCGCGGGTCGGGGGGTGTGTCGTGGCCGTAGCCGAACGAGATCAGGCGGATCGAGTGCACGGGATCTCCTTGGTTGCGAGGGCGAGTCCGGGTGCGGGGTCAGGTGCGGTGGCCGTGGCAGGGCCGATCGGTGTTGACGTGGGCGAGGCTCATGGCCTGGTCGACGTCGTCGAGGTCGTGAATCGCGTGGCCTGGCGGCGGCCGCAGCCCGCGAAGGGGGTGAGCAGGGTTGAGGAGGGCTGCCGCGTCGGAGACGTGATCGGACCAGGCCCGGATGCCGTCGCCGAGGTGGGCGATCGCGCACGCCGGACGGGGGGTGTGGTCGACTCCGCGCGGCAGGGGCAGGCGGATACGGTCGATCGCCGCGTGGGTGCGGGGGCGCGTCACAGGGAAACGGTGTCGCCGTATTCCTTGAGGCCGGCGTTGTCGCGGTAGAAGTCGCCGTGGCATGCCTCGCCGTCGGCGAGGCGCAGGGCCTTGAGGTGCGTCTCGGTGTGGTCCCAGGCGTCGTCCCAGTCCCGGCCCTCGAAGTACACGCGGTCGACCAGGCGTTCCTTGCCGCTGGTGTCGGTGATGTACAGGTCCGCTCTGAACTCGTCAGCCATCGCCGCCACCGTCCCCATCCGTGTCCGTCGTGGGGCGTTGTTGGGAGACGGACAGAACGATCCCGTCGTCGCGGATTCGGCGTACGCGTGGGTGGGGCCAGTCCTCGATGGCGTAGAGGATCGCGAAGTCGTCCATGTCGAGCCAGCCGCCGACGGTGCCGCGGGGGTCGTGTTCGGCGTCGGCCAGCCAGACGGCGGCCTGGCCGTTGCGTGCGTCGAGGCCGTGCGGGCGACGGGCGGCGACGATCCGGACCAGCTCCGGAGTGAAGTCGCTGGTGGGTTCGAACTCGTCGCGCAGGCGCCAGGTCTGCCCGGGGGCGGCGATCAGCCAGGGAGACAGGTCGGCGACGCGTACGCACGCGATGCGGGTGGCGACCGGGCGCGGCAGGTGGTCGTCGAGCACCAGGGCCTCGATCCAGGCGTTGACGAGCGCGGCTGCGCCGTGTGCGCCCAGGACGTGGTCGACGCGCTTGTCGGCGTCGCGGGGCGCGGTCATCGGCCGGCCTCCTTGCCGGCCGGGACGGCGGCGGCGAGGTCGGCCGCGAGAGTGCCCAGGCCGGCGGTGCGCAGGCCGGTGAGGATCAGCGCATGCGTGTCGTTGTCGCCGCGTCGGGCGGCGAGTTCGAGGCGGCGGGCGAGGTCGGCGCGGGTGGTGGCGGTGGTGGGGTCCGGACGTGCGGGGGCGATGGCGTTCACGATGAGTGGGCCCTTTCTCGGTCGACGGATCGGATGTGGGTGGGTCTCCGGGGCGGCCGCGTCTCGGCCGTCCTCCACGACCCCGGACACGCGTTCCGGGGTCATGGGGAGCGGTCGGGCTGTCAGGGGTGGATCACGCCGGTGTTGCCGCAGTTGTCGCAGCCCTCGCCGTAGCAGCGGCAGAGGGTGATCCGAACCTCCTCCTGGTCGTCGGGGTCGTCCGGGGGCGCAGCAGGCGGTGGCGGGATGGTCCCGGCGGGCGGGAGGTAGTCGTCGGCCCAGGGGTCGGTGGTGGCCAAGAGGGTTCTCCTCGTCGTGGGTTGGGGTCGCTCGTGCGACCATGGCCCCGGCCGGCGGTGAAGCCGGTCGGGGCCGTGGCCGCACGGACTACTCGTCCTCCTCGTCGCACTCCTCGCACGGCGGGATCAGGCGTGAGCCGTGGCAGCCGGGCGTGCAGGCGATCTCGTCGCCGAACGTGTCCTCGACCTCGCCCCACTTGGTGATGTGGCCGGCGATCTCCTCGCGGGCGAGCGTCAGCGCCCAGCGCAGTTGATGCGGGCTCAGGTCCTCGACGCGGATCGGATCGACGCCGACGCCGAACAGCGCGCGCAGATCGAAGATTTCGGTATCCGCGGCTTCCGTCGGGGCCGGGTCGACGGCGACCTGCGGCTCGGTGAGGGAATCGGCCCGGTC
Source organism: Embleya sp. NPDC025285 (assembly GCF_055558835.1). Taxonomy (NCBI): domain Bacteria; kingdom Bacillati; phylum Actinomycetota; class Actinomycetes; order Kitasatosporales; family Streptomycetaceae; genus Embleya; species Embleya sp. NPDC025285. Next base: position 20,156 of record NZ_JBVHLU010000076.1, on the reverse strand, counting down.
GTTGGCGTGGTGGGTGGTGGGCAGGACGTCGCGGTGCACGTCGCGGTGGACCAGGTCGACCGTGACTCCGGCGGCGGTGATGTGTTCCGCGACCCTGCGGGCCGCGCCGACCGCACGGTGCCTGCCGCCGATTCTCTCGCCTATTTCGAACTGTTGCTTCCGACTGCAATCGATCATGGTGCGGTCTGCCACGGCCCGTACCGCTGAGGCAGGTCGCGCCAAGGAGCCCCAGTCCGCAGCCGCCACAACACACCATTGACCACCTACTGTCGGCGATCACGCCATGGACGGCCCCGCCCGTCCGCCTGCGGCAACAAGGGCTCTATCCGCTCCCACGCCGCGTCCGTCACCTCGCCTTGACCTGCCACAAGACCGATTATTGGACCGGCTATAGGGTCCTCCCTGTGGCGAATCATCAGGACGAGACCAGAGCGGCCTACGACGGAGTCGTTGAGCTGTACGCATCGCTGTTCGCAGACCGGCTGGAGACGCAGCCGTTCGCCCGGGCCATGCTCGGCACTTTCGCCGAACTGGTGCGCGCGACGGGCAACCTGCGGGCAGCGGACGTTGGATGCGGGCCCGGACATCTGACGGCCATGCTTCACGAACTGGGCCTGGACGCTTTCGGACTCGACCTTTCCCACGGCATGGTCGACCACGCCCGGCGGGCCCATCCTGCGCTGCGCTTCCAGGAGGCGCGGATGGAGTCCTTGCCGATCGAGGACGGTGTGCTCGGCGGCGTACTGGCCCACTACTCAATGATCCACACCCCACCGGGGGAACTGCCTGAGCTGCTCGCCGAGCAGGTCCGCGTCCTGGCGCCGGGTGGCGTGCTCCTGGTCTCCTTCTTCGGGACCGACGGACCAGAGCCGGTCAAGTTCGACCACAAGGTGGCACCTGCCTACAGCTGGCCGGCGGACCACCTCGCCGAACTGCTGGCCGATGCCGGACTCGTTCCTTTCGCTCGGCTGCTCCACGACCCGGCCTCCGAACGGGGCTTTCTCGACGCCCACCTGCTGGCCCGCCGCCCATAGGTCCATCCGTCCGGCTGGCGGGCTGGCTCCATCCCGCTCGTCGCGCGCGTCAGGTGGTGCTGGTGGGCAGGCTCCGGACGGGGCTGCGGCGGGTGGTGTTGTCGGTGCGCCGGTCCACAGGTTCAGGGCTGCGGTGGCGACGGCGGCGGTGAGTTCCTCGACGCCGGGGGTGGCCAGGACGTGGCGGTAGACGTCCTCGTCCAGTCCGGTGCGGTCGCGCGTCGCGGGGTCGTGGTGGGGGTTGCGGAACGCCCTGCGGAGGTCGCAGACGATCTCGGCGACCGGCGGCGGCGCGGGGTGGCCGTAGCCGAACGACACGATCCGGATCCCCGGGTTCGGCGCGGGTTCGCCTTCGAGGTGGGCGAACATCGCGTCCTCGCCCCGGGCGATCTGCTCGGTGGCCTCACGCTCGCTGGCCATCCACTCCGGGGAGTACACGAGGTCGTCGTGGTGGGTGGCGTCGGAACCGGGGTCGTCGGCGGCGTGTACCGGGCGGTGGTGGGTGGGTTCGGGCATGCGAGATCACTCCCGTGACGGGGATCGGATGGTGGTGGGGGTCGGGTGATCGTGCGCCCGCCGCCCGGACCGGACCCTGTCGGGGCCGGTCGGGACGGTGGGCCCGCGTGCCGTGACTGCTGTGGGTGCGTCGGGGATCATGCGGGTGGTGCGGCGGCCAGGTGCGTGCCCGCTCGGCCGGGGCGGCGGCCGTTGACGGTGGCCGTCGCCGCGTCGGCCTGTGTGCCCAGGTACGGGAACTCCGCCTCGCCGGACTTGACGCGGTACATCGCGACGTCGGCGGCGCGCAGCAGCGCGGTCCACGGCCGGCCGGGCAGGTCTGCGGCGTGGGCGGCGCCGACGGACACCGAGCACGGCAGCGTGAGATCCCCGTACGCGATGGGTTCGCCCAATCGGGTGCGCAGGACTACGAGTTCGCGGCCTGCGTCGGTGTGTGGGAGGCGGACGAACGCGGCGAACTCGTCGCCACCCAGACGCGCCGCGATGCCTCGCCGTGCCGCGCACCAGCGGTGCAGGCGCCTGGCGATGGCAAACAGGACCCGGTCGCCCGCGGCGTGTCCGAAGACGTCGTTGATCTGCTTGAAGCCATCGGCGTCCAGGAGCAGGGCCACGACGTCGTCCGCACGGTGTCCGGTGGGGAGGTGTTTCTCGCCGTGGTCGGTGAGGGCCTGGCGGCGTCGCAGGCCGGTGAGTTCGTCGCGTCCGGCGGCCTCGAGACGGCGGCGCAGGCGGACGTCGTCGGCGACCGCGAGGGCCAGCGGTAGGGCGGCGGCGGTGAGCAACAGGGCGCGGGAGCGCTGTCGTTGCGGGGTGTGGATGGGCATGATGGTGGCGATCCCGTCTCGTCGTGGGGCGGATCACGGAGGCGCACCCGGCTGTCCAGGCGTGGGGTGCGCCTCCTCGTCGTGGGGGTTCGGGTCGTTCGTGTGCTCGCCGTCCCGGGCCCGCGGCGCCGCTCCTCGGTGGAGCGCGGCGCCCGGCGCCAGGGGCATGCTCCGGGTCGGTCAATGCGGCCCGTGCGGGTCAGCCGATGTCGAAGATCAGCTCGTCGCCGCGCGTCACCATGAGGGTGGTCTCGCAGATGCCGCACCTGCGGGTGAGGTAGGCGCGGTCGCCGTCGACGGCGGGCATGTCCTGGTCGCAGCACAGGGGGACGTCGTCCAGGTCGAACTCGTCGCCGATGGTGAGCTCGAAGCCGTAGCTGGTCGTGGGCGTGGCGTACATGTCTTCTCCGTTTTCGGTTTCGGTTCGGGCGGTCAGGCCGGGCGGGGGTGGTGGAGGGCGCTGGGGTTGGTGTGCATCGGGTCGTCCGCGCAGTCCTGGGCCCATGCCTGGTGGGTCCAGCAGGTCGCCCGGTCGTCGCCGTGCATGCCGGTGTCCTCGAGCCGGTTGTCGCGTTCGATCGCTGCGGCGAGCCTGCGGTCCGGTTTGCGGTCCATGCGGTGGTCCTTCCGTCGGTGGGTCGGCAGGGTGTGGCCACACGAGGTGGCCGCGCCGGGCGGGCGGTGGGATGCCGGCCGTCCTCCACGGCCCCGGACCCTGGGTTCCGGGCGCATGGGGATCGGCCGGTCAGGCGAAAACGGAGGACAGGGCGTCCGCGGCGACGTGGGCGAGGCGGTCGACGAGGTCGGACAGCGTCTCGGCGAGCGTGGTGCCGGAGAGCATCGCCCCGGCGGCGATCCCGAGCAGGACCAGCAGGAGCACACCGCGTTTCCAGGACAGGTACAGGGCCGCGAGGACGGCGAGGACGCCGGTGGTGACGGACACCGCGCTGCCGCCGGTCCCGGCGACCGAGGGACGGCTGGTGTCGGCCGCGTGGGCGACGGCCGGTGCCCAGGCAAGGGCAAGGGTGGTCGCGGCGACGACGACGGCGCGTCGCACGCGGCGGGTTCGGGTGTTTTCGCGCATGGCTGATCACTCCCGGAGTGGGATGGACGGTTCGGTGTCGGGTGGGTCGTTGCCCGCGGCGCCGGCCGCTGCGCCCGGGTGTGGGGGGCAGCGGCGGGACCGTGGGGACAGGGCCTGGGGTCAGTCGCGTGGGGGTCGCCGGGTCACGAGCAGCAGCGTCAGGCCGGCGGCCGCGCCCAGGGCGGCGGCGAGTGCCCACAGGAGGTCGGCTCCGGCGGCGATGCCGGGGGCGGCTGCGCCGATGCCGTAGCCGATCCCGGCGACGGCGACGCCGAGTCCGATGCCGCCGACCGCGAGGCCGAGTGCCCATTGCGGCACGGTCGTTCGCCCGGCCGGTGTGGTCGGGGTGGGGGTGATCTCGTACGGGCCCGTCGCGTGGCCCGGGGTGCCGGTGGTGGCGGGGACGGTGAGGTAGGCGGGGGTGACGGTGCCGTCGGCGGTGGTGATGGTCACCACGGCGGTGGTCGTCGCGGCGGCCGCGTGACGCGGCAGGCCGGGGTGCTTGGGCAAGTGGTCGGTGGGCAGCACGAATCGACTCCTGGCGTGGTGTTGGGGTACGGGGCGGCGGTTCTGTCGGTTCTCCGCCCTCGCCCGGGCCGGGGGTGCGGCGCGGGCGGGGACGGGCAGCCGGCAGCGGCTAGTCGGTGGCCTGTCGGTCGTTGACGGTTTGGATGACGATCGACCGCAGTGAAAGGCCTTGGAGGGCGATGACGGAGGCTGCGGTCCAGGCCAGGACGGTGATGCCGGCGGCGACCTCGCGGCCGGGGGCGTCGGTGCCGGTCCACACCATCGCGACGGTGGCCGCGCCCCATGCCGTCCAGGTCAGTCGGCCGCCGACCGAGCCGAGGCCCGCGACGACCAGGGTGACGAGTCCGGTCCAGGCCCACAGGGAGAACGTCGTGCCGGCGTCGAGAGGCAACGACTGCGTGTGGGTGTCGAGGTAGTGGCGGACCGGGTCGGTGACGGTCAACAGCACTCCGTCCGGCACCGACCCGCCCCGGACATGGCTCTGGCACCAGTGGACCAGGCCGAGCGCGAGGCGGAACAGGCCGATCAGGACGTAGACGATCAGGACGCCGCCGACGGCGGAGCCGGCGGCCGTGAGGGTGGCTCGGATCCATCCGGCCATGCCGTTCCAGCCCAGGCGCGGCGCGCGGTGGATGTCGGAGACGAGCAGGCCGACGTGTCCGTGTCGCCACCACGGCGGGGTGTCGGGGTTGTCCTGGTCGGTGTCGGGCGTGGGTTCGGCGGTTTCGTGGGTCATGTCCGGTCCTCGGGTGCTGTTGGACTGCACCGGCCGGGCGGCCGGGCAGGGTGGGTGGGGCCGCGATTCGGCCTCGTCCTGCGTTCGGGTGGCGAGTGGTCAGGTGTCGCGCAGGCTTTGGATGGCGGCCAGCGCCGCCTGCGGGGAGGTGATCTCGTCCGGGTGGGGCCTGCCGCCGGTTTTGGCGCAGGGGCGGCCCGTTCCGCGCCGGCCCCGCGGTCCGCCCTTGCTCTTGGAGGGTCGGTCCCGGCCGTCCCCGTCCCCGTCGCTGTCGTCGTTTTCCTCGAGGTCTTCGTCGGGGCGGGTCCAGTCGCCCCACAGGCCGCGCTTGTCGAGTTCGGTGATCTCGTGGTCGGTGAGCCGGTTGATCTCGTCCGGGAACAGGTCGCCGAGGTCGGTGTCGAAGTCGGCGTAGAGCGTGCGGATCAGCACGGGGCGGCCGTTGTCGAGAACGATGACCGCCACGCCGCCCGTGCCGACGCCGTTCTCGGGGTCGGCTTCGCCGGTGATCGCCCGGTCGATGGCGCTGCCCTCGACGGCGGCGTAGCGGGCGGGGATCATCGGGATGTCGTAGACGTCGGTCATGGTGCCCTCGACGGCCTTGCGGGTGGCGCCGGGGGAGCCGCAGTTGAAGGTGATGGGGCGGGAGTTCTGTCGCAGGTTGTCCTTCATCGCGGTGGAGAAGCCGTCGTCGACGAAGGGGGATTGGCCTGCGACGCACAGGCCGACGCCGTATTTGAGGCCGGTGACGGTCAGGTCGTCGCCCAGTTGCTGGATCTCCGCGCCGTACTGGGCGTCCTTGGACGCGGCCATGAACTCGTCCGCGTAGACGTTGAGGAGCGAGTAGGGGCAGCGCGGGTCTCCGGGTTTGTAGTCGTGGGGGCGGCCGTCGTGGGACCAGGGCATCTCGGCGCGGATCTCGCACAGGGCCCGGGCGGCGCGCAGGCTGCGGAGCATCCACAGGGGGTCCGCGCCCTGGCGGTCGATGTGCTCGCCGAGCACGGGGAGTTTCCCGTCCGCGCGGACGGAGGACAGCCAGATGACGGCGCCCGCGAGGGATTGCGCGGCCATGCTGAGCGCGAAGTACTGGGTCTTGCCGCTGCGGGAGACGCCGAGGATGAGGGCGTGGCAGGCGGCGTCCTTGTCGGCCTGCCAGACCATGCTCCGCACGGGCTGTTTCGTGACGGTGTATCCGCACACGAACATGCCCTTGGCGTCGGGGGTGAGCAGCTCGCGGGTGGCGCGGAACGTCTGGCTCAGCGGTGGTTCGTCGAAGACGCTGAGCAGGAAGCGGTGACCCTCGATCAGGAGGAACACGCAGGCGTCGTCGTAGGTTCGGCCGAGCGCGCGACAGACCTTGTCCGGGTCCACGCGCGGGTTGTCGGCGGGGTCGACCATCTCCGCCGTGTAGAACGTCACGGCCCGTTCGCGGTCGCGCCTGATGTCAACCAGGCGCGAGCCGGGCGCGCCGCCGCCCGCGCGGGCGACCTTGTCGATCCATTTCTCCTGGTCGGTGGGGGCTTCGCGGCGTCGGCTTCCGGCGTCGGGGGTGACGCGGACCTCGAGCCAGCCGGGGCCGCTCTCACGGCCGGGTTGGTGGGGGACGGTGTCGAGGCGTACGTCGCTCGCGTGGACTCCGAACGCGGCGGCGACGTCGTCCTCGCTCACGCCCTTGATCGGGCGGCCGGGTTCGTCCGCGCGCAGCAGCACCGTCATGTCGTGTGCGGTGCCCTGGTGCGGGACCGCGCGCACGACGTGGGCGCGACCGGGGTTCCCGGCGCGTTCCCACAACGCGGCCGCGCCGCGGGTGAGTGCGTCCGCGCCGGTGTCGACCGGTGCCGGTTCGGCGGGGGCCGGTGCGGGCCTGGGGGCGGGGGTGTGGTCGAGGGCGGGGCGGAAGCGGCGTCTGGTGGTGCGTGAGAGCGGCAGGATCGCCGCCCCGGTCGCTGCCCATCCTGCGGCGATCAGCGCGTCCCAGCCCCAGCCGGGGGTGAGCATCGCGGCCAGGTCGACGCCCAGGCTGGTCACCAGGGGCGACCAGCGCATCATCTTGCGGCCGACGCCTTCCACGCTTCGGGTCGCGTGGAAGGTGGCGAGGGTGCCGGTGGCTCCGGCGAGGACGATCACGCTGTTGGTGATGCCGTCGGGGGCGATGTTGGGGGCGGCGACCAGGACCGGCGCGGCCAGGGCGTAGGCGAGGCGCTCGAGGGCGACGCTGCGGGACACCGAAGGCTCCTTGGGGAAGAGAAGGGGAGAACGTGGGGGAGGGGCGGGAACGACAGGGGGTGGCCACGCCGGTCGGCGTGGCCACCCCCTGTTCGAAGGCGCGTGTGTGGTCGGGTGGTTCAGCGGGCGAAGAAGCCGGGTTTGGGGGTGCGTTCGCGGCGGGTGGTGCGGATCTCGTCCAGCGCCCGGTAGAGCCGGGCGTGCAGCGCCTTGGCCTCGCGGGCGAGGTCGGCGACGTCCTGCGCCGTGTCGTCCAGGGCGTGGACGCGGGCGGCGGCCCCGCGCAGCGACCGGGAGACCTCCCAGGTCATGCCCACGAACCTGGCGTCGAGCTGCGCCTGTGTGATGTCGACGGCCGCGCGCTGGGCGTGGTCCGCGTTGCGGTGCAACCTGGCGGCCAGACGCCCCATTTCGGCGGACGCGTCGTCGACCGCCTTCGCCAGCCGGGTCAACTTGCTCTGGACGGCCCGGAAGCCGTTGTCGCCGTCGGCCGCGACGGCCGCCCGGTTGTTGCCGGACCGCCGTGCCGCGAGTTCGCCGCTCATCGGCAAGACCTCCTTCGGGATCGGGTGGTGGGGTTCACTCGTGGTGGGCGGCGGCGGATGCGTGCCTCAGGCCCGCGTCGACGACGGCGATCATGTCCTCGCCGTAGACCCGGGCGACGTCGCGGGCGACCGTGGCCGCCGCCTCGTACGCGGCCTCGCACTCCTCGGCGCACCGCCGGGCCTGGGCCTTCATGCGGTCGGCGGCGTCCGCGAGGTCGGCGATCCTGCTGGTGACGCGGGTGTCGATGTTGTGGTCGCCGGCCAGGTCGGCGGACATCTCCCGCATGGCGTCCGCAATCTTGCCGACGTCCTGGGCCATCGTCTCGATCTCGTCCTGATCGGTCCGGGCGTCCAACGCGATCTTGGCCATGTCCTGCAGGTACTGCTCGAACGTGGTCTCGGTGCGGTGTCGGGCGGCGAGCCCGCCCTGGGCCGAGGCATTGGCCGGTGGCCTGCTGCTCACGCTGTTCTCCTTGCTGTGGTCGGGCGCGGCGGGTGCGGGCCCGGGTGAGTGGTCGCCCTCGGGGGTCGGGGGTCGGGTGGCGCCCGGGCGCGTGGTGTGGGGTGGTTCGGCCGCGGCTGCCAGGGCCTGCGGGCCGGGTGCGACGGCCGCCGGTGGCCCCGGTGTTCCGGGGTCGCGTGGGGGGCGGCGCTCGTCCTCGACGACCTCCGTCTGCCAGAACACCGTGGGCCCGTCGGGCTGGTCCTGGTCCCGGTGGTGGTGGCGGAGGTTCTCCGCCCACTCCCGCAGTCCGTCCAGGAATTCCGCGATGCGTTCGCGCATCCGACGGCGCCCGCCGTCCGTGTCCTTGCGATCGCGGGTCCTGTCGTCGCCCGCGTCGCCCTGTCCCGCATCGTCCTGCCCACGGTCCTTGTCGTTGCCTCGGTCGTCGCGTGCGTGCTCTCGGCCGGTGTCGGGGTCCGGGTCCGGCTTGTCGGTGGTCCCCGAGGCGTCGGGGGCGACGGGGTCGTCGAGCAGGCGCAGCGTCTCCCAGGCCGTGCAGCGCGGGTCCTTGCACGCGGCGATGATGCGTTTGGCCTCTTCGACGTCCCCGCGGTTGGCCGCCTCGGCGGCGCGGCGCACGGCGTCCCAATCGACCTCGCAGACGTCGTCCGGATCGGCATCGGAACGCCCGCCCCCGCGGCCCTTGGCGCCGTTCTGCCGGCCTTTCGAGCCCCGGGTCGAGTCCTTGGCCCCGGAAGCCTCGTCCCGGCCGTCGGAGGGCCGTTCAGAGGCCTTTGTGCCGTCCTTGCCGGTACCCTTCGGGGTCTTCCCGCCGGTGCCCGTGCTCCCCGAATTCCCGCCGCCGGAACCGGACTTGCCACCGGACGGGCTCTTGCCGCCGGACTCGCCGCCCGAACCCGTCCCGCCGGTCCTGCCGGACCCGGACGACTTGCCCGAACCCGTCCCGCCGGTCTTGCCGGGCCCCGACGACTTGCCCGAGCCCCCGCCGGAACCCTTACCGCCGCCGGAGCCCGCGCCCGTGGTGCCGGGACCCCGGCCGCCGCCCGAGCCCTTCGACCCGGCCCCGGTTCCGGCGCCACCGACCCGCCCGGCGCCCGAGCCCTTGCCGCCACCCGGCGGGGAGCCGCCCGAGCCCTTCGACCCGCCGGCACCCGAGCCGCCGGGGCCGGACCTGCGCCCGGAACCCCCACCGGGGCCGGAGTTGTTACGGGCCCCGGACGCTCCCGAACCGCCTTTGAAGCCGCCCTTGGCGCCGCCGGACCCGCCCGAGTTCCCCCGCGAGCCGCCCGAGCCGCCGGTGTCCGCCTTGCCCCGGGCCCCTGCGCGGTCGGCCCGCCCCTTCACCCGGGCCTGGCGGAGCTTTCCGTTCGCCTCGATCATCCCGACGTCGCGGTCCGTCCGCGCCTGGAGCAGCGCGACCTTCCGAGCTATCTCCGCCTCGCGAAAAGCACTTTCCTCCGCCAGGCGGATCTGACCCTTCGCGACCAGGTATTCCAACCAGTCGCCGAACCGATCGGCGAAGGACCTTCGGTGGGCGTATTCACCGTCGATATCTTCGTCATTTTCCTCGTCGGATTCCTCGTCGCTCCGATTCGGAATGCCCTCGGAGCGCACGGCTGCCGCCGGATCCGGAATGGGAATGGGCGGGAACTCGGGTGTGTGCTGCCGGATTTCCGACGCATCGGGATCGTCATCGTCGTCCGGCGGGGGGACGGTGTCGGGGTAGGTGGGGATGGGCGGCGGGACGTACGAGGCGTCGCCGCGGTCGGGGAACGGCAGCACCCGGCCGTCGTCCCGGTCGTCGGACACGGGATCTCCTCTCGGGGTGGACTTGACAGACGGTGATCTCCGCGTGCACGCGCGCACGCGGGCACGCGGGCACGCTTTTCGCGCGCGAAGCCCCCACGACGAGTTCGTGGGGGCCTCGTGGTCGCGGTCAGTGACGCGGGGGGTGTCGGTCGACGACGGCCTCGGCGTACTTCAGGAGGTCGTCCCAGATCCGTCGATCGCCGGTCGCCCTGTGCTGCATCGCGGTCAGGAACAGACGGTTGACGAGCGCGTAGGCGTCGCGGGCTTCCGACCGGCCGGCTTTGACTTCCTTGGCGATCGCGGTGCGGACCAGACGGAACCAGATTTCCATCGCACCCGACTCGCCGCGCAACTCGCGGGCTCTGCTGTCCTCCCGCGCGAACCATTCCCGGCGTTTCTCCGACCGGAGTTCGGCACTGGTGCGGGGCCGGCTCATGCGGACTTCCCTCGGTCGCGACCGAGATCGTAAATCGACGCGGGACCACCATAACCCGAATTCCCGCCCGTAGAGCCCCTTTCCGCATCGCCGGCGGCGTTCGGTGCGGACCGCAGGGCGGGATTCCTTTTGCGTTCCCGCGCCAATTCCCTTTCCTTGCGGCGGCGGGGCAGGGCATCGACCTCCTCGGCGTGGGCGCGCCGCTTGTGGGTGCTCTTCTCCAGGCCGTCGGTGAGGCCGTGGACATGCTTGAGCACCTCGCGCAGCGCGCTCTCGACCGGCCGCGCACGCAGCCGGGCCTGGTACCAGCGATCGCCCTCCACGTGCACGCCCCGCAGATGCACCCGCGTCTCGCGCTGGAGCAACTCCAGGTTCGCGCCGATGCCCAGCAACACCCGCTGCACATCGGCCAGGTACCTCGCGTACGCCTCCGGATCCTGCGCCACGCTGCGCATCAACGCGGCGTGCCGGGACGCTTCCTCGGCGTCGTTGGTGTTCATCAGGGCCTTCCTCTTCCGGTGGGGGAGTGGGATCTTCGGTGCGGCGCACGGCGCCTTCGCCGGTCCCCGAGGCGATTACGGCGTCTCGGGGGCCGGCGGAACCGTCGGCAACGCGTTCTTCGGGTCAGGCCGGGACGCCTTCGGCAATCCCGAGGAGCTTTCGGGCGCGCTTGCGCCGGTCGTGCGCGGTGGTGACGGAGACGCCGAGGCTTGCGGCGATGTCCTCCAACGTGAGCGCTTCGTCGCCGAGTTCGCGGATCATCGCGGCCACACGGCGCACGTCCCTTTCGGTCGGCGTCATCCGGGCTTCGGCTTCGAGCTCCGCGGCTTTCGCCTCGGCCGCCGCGGCGTCCTGACGGTCGCGGGCGATCCGCAGTTGCGCGGCGGCCCACTCGGCCTCGCTGTCGGCGGCCTTCGCCCGACTTTCGGCCTCGGCCCGCTCCCTTTCGGCGACCCGCGCCCGGCTTTCGGCGGCCTCCTCGGCGGCTTTCGCCGCCTCGGCCTCGGCCCGCTCGCGCTCCGCCTCGGCCGCAGCCTCACGGGCCCGGGCCTCGGCAGCCTCCGCCGACTCCCGTGCCCTCGCCTCCAGTTCGGCGCGCAGCCGGTTCGCGTCCCACCTGAGCTGCTCTTCCTCCGCCTCGCGGCGGGTGCGGGCGGCCTCGGCCTCGGCCTCCGCCGCGATCCGCGCGACGTCCGCCTGGGCCCTCGCCTCACGTAGCCGAAGCTCTTCTTCGGCCCGCCGAAGCTCGGTCGAAGCCGCGTTCTGCGCCTCGGTCCGCGCGAGCGCGAGTTGTCCTTCCGCACGGATCGCGGCGGCCTCCGCTTCCAGTTGCGCGGTGCGGATCCGCGCTTCGCTTTCGACTCGGCGAAGCTCGCTTTCGGCTTGCCGAAAGCGCTCGCGTTCGGCCCGAAGGCGCTCCCGCTCGGCTGCGTCGGCGGGCACGTCCAAGGCCTCGTCGACCGAAAGTCCGAACTTGGCGAGGCGAAGCGGCAGAAGTTCCTCCGAAGTCGCCAGCCGCTTCCACATCTTGTCGTACTTCTTGTGCAGCATCTGCCGATAGACCAGCCGCTCCTGGTCCCGCCGCAGCGCCACCTCGTAGGAGGGGATCTCCCACAGCGTCATCTGCCTCGCGATCCGCGCCGAAGCGACCGGCGACAACAGACGGCGGGACAGCCGCACTCCCTCCATGCGTTCGCGCTCGTCGGCCTCGCCGATGTGCGAGGCGTACAGGTGGGCGGCGATCTCGGAGAAGACGACCCACAGGCTCGCGAGGACCGCGTGGCCCAGCTGCGCGGGGAGCGACACCGACGACGCCCAGTTCAACCAGATCGTCACGCCCGCGCCCGCGCGCGGCACCCACGCCACCCATGCCAGTCGCCGCCCGGAGCGAATCAGCAGCAGGTTGACCAGGGAGAAGCCGAGGATGCTCAGGTCGATGCCGATCGGCAGCATCCACGGGTCGGTGAACGCCCAGCCGCCCTCGGACAGCGGCGCGGCGGCCTTGGCCTCCACGGCGCTGTAGGAGGAGACCAGGCCGAGCCCGGACACCCCGCCCGCGAGCGTGACACACAGGACCAGCAGCCATCTCTCGCCGCGTGAGAACGGCTTCGGCCGCCTCTTGCCCTTCTTCTCCCGGTCCGGGAGCGGATCGGGTACCGGGGTAGTGGTGGGGGTGGTCATGACGTACTCCGTTTCCGAGGACGAGAAAATGGGTGGACCGGTGGAGCCGGGAGCTCCCGGGTTGGCCGGCTCTCCTCACCGCCGCGACCCCGGAACCGGGGGCGCGGCGGATCGGGCAACCGTCAGCCGTGGGCTGCGTGGTCAGCGGGCGGCGCGGCGCGGGAGCCGCGCAGCACGATCGGTGGCGGAGTGGTGGGGGTGGTCGCCGCACGGGCAGTGCGGCGAGGTGCGGCCGCAGCCGCAGAGGCACGGGGCGTCCGGTGTGTCGGTGTCGGAACGGTCGCGAGAGACGGGGCAGCCGAACAGCACCCACACGACGAACCACAGGCCGGCGGCGAGGAACAGCCACATCAGGGCGATCAGGACGTAGGTCATCGGTGTTCTTCTCCGGTCGGGATCGACGGTGGCTGGGTGCCGCGCGGCGGCAGGGCGGAGGTCACGCGGCCCGGCGCATGTCGTCGGTGGTCAACCCGGGCGTGGCGACCACGAGCGGGACCGTGTCCAGGCCGTCGCGGCCGCGCATCACGGTGTTCATGAGGGCGGGGGCGCGGACGGCGAGGTAGGGGTCGACGTCGAGCAGGTCGCGGGCCCGGCCCTCGGTACCGGCGCCGGGCATGCCCTCGAAGAACTCGGCCGGGATGCCGAGCAGCGCCTGGAGGCGGCCGGCCATCGCGGCCGGAGTGGTGGCGGGGGGCGGGGTGTCGATGTGTCGGGCGCCGGGCCCGGGCATGGTGTTCACGGTGGCTCCTGGGTGTTGGGGGTGTTCGCCGGGTCGCGGGTCGGTGATTGGGTGACCGGCCCGCGACGTACTTCGGTCGGGTGTCGGTGGGCGCGTGTCGCCGGGACGGGAGGGACCGGGGCGGGTCGGACCGCCGGGGCGCGGCGGTCGGTGCCGCCGGACCCCTTTCGATGCCGTCGTCCTGGTGGCCGCCGCCGGTAGACGACGGGTCAGGCCGCGGCGCGGGCGCGGTTGCGGGCGGCGCGGCGCTTGAGCGCGCGGCGCTCGTCCTCGCTCAACCCTCCCCACACACCCGCGTCCTGGCCGGACTCCAACGCCCAGCCCAGGCACTGCTCCATCACGGGGCAACGGCGGCTTCTCTGGGGGGCAACCCAGTGTGGTGTGACGTTGTGTAGAGAGGCTAAGTTGATCTTCTGAGAGTCATTCTCAGGGGGTGCGGCTCTGTGGCGGGTTGTTGCATCAACCGTCAGATCATGGAGTTGCAAGTGCGGGCCTTTCCTGTGGATTTGCCGTCTGGAGTGCGGTACTGGACGGTCGTCGACGACGACCTCCTGGTGGTACCGGTCGCTGATCAGTGGCTGCGTTTCTTGCGGTTCGGCCGGAGCCGGGCCGAGTTGACGACGAAGGCGTTCGCCGGCGGCGCGTCGTTGTACCTGCGCTGGTGTCAGGCGACCGGGCGTCAATGGCCCACGGCAGCACGGGACTTGGGCTTGTTCATGGTCTGGCTGAAGTACACGCCTTCGACGCCGGACGGCGGCTCCGCGCCGGTGGTGCCGGGTCCGGGGTCGGAGCCGGCCCGGGGGGAGCGGCGGATCAACGCCGTGTTGTCGGCAGTACGGGGGCTGTTGTCGTACGCGGTGTCGGTGGGCGAGGCACCGCGCTCGGTCCTCGGGCAGATCTATGAGCTGGCGGACAGCCGGGACTTGCCGGTGGAGGCCCAGGGCGAGGACAGCGGTCTGTCCTACCGGCTCCGGGCCCGTCACCGGGTGCGGGAGCCGGAGGCGGATGTGGACCGGGCCTCCGACGAGGAACTGGTGGCGATGTTCCTGGAGTGCCGCAGTGCCCGGGACCGGCTGGTCGTGCTGCTGCACGGCCGGGTCGGGCTGCGCCGCGGCCAGGTGGCCGGTCTGCGCCGCGGCGACTGCCACCTGCTGCCCGATTCCCGGGCCCTGGGCTGCGACCACAAGAGTGCTCATCTGCACGTTCGGCGCCGTGAGAACAGCAACGGCGCCTGGTCGAAGTCGAAGCAGGCGTGGACCCAACCGCTGGACTTCCTCGTGGTCCAGGCCTTCGACCAGTACGTCGACGAACGCCACGAGATCCTGGGGGCAGGCGGCAGCGACTTCCTGCTGGTGAACCTGTTCCGCGAGCCGCTCGGGGCGCCCATGACGCCCGATGCGTTGGGTGAGCTCTTCGAGCGCTTGAGCCGGCGCGCGAAGTTGTCCCGGAAGGTGGGCCCGCACATGGCACGCCGGGCGTTCGGCAGCAATGTCTCGGACGCCGGCGGGTCGTTGGACGAGGTGCAGGTCCTGCTCGGGCAGACGCACCCGGGGTCTGCCCGGCCCTATCTGATCCCCGATCGGGCCCGGCTGCGCGAGGCGATCGAACGGGTTCCGTCGCCGCGGGTCCGGCCCGGATTCGGGGAGATCTGATGGCGACGCCGCTGTCTCCGGCCCAGGAGCCGCAGGACCTGAGGATGCGGGAGATCGTCGCCGCGCTGGACGTCGACTTCCTGAGCCTGCTCGGCTGGGACTGGGACGTGCGGGTGGTCCGCTATCCCAAGAGCCACCCGGTGCTGGGAATGCCGGACTGCCGGATCTCCGGCTGCGTCACGGGGACCGTGCTCGGCGAACCGATGTGTGTGGGCTGCACGATCCGCTGGAGGAAGTCCGGGTTGTCCCTGGAGGACTTCACCGCCGGAGGCAGGACCGGCCAATACCGAAGCATCGGCCAGACGCTTTGCCGGGTGCCGGGCTGTGAACGGCCGTGCAGGTCGGTTGCCGCCCGCGTCTGCTCAGCGCACCACTACCAATGGTCGAGGTCGGGCGACCCGACGCTGGAGGACTTCCTCCAACGCCCGAATCTGCGGCCGCTGGCCGGCATCGGGCCTTGCCGGGTCGCCTCCTGTTACCGGGTGCGAGGCAGAGAGGGAAACGTCTACTGCGACGTGCACTCCGCGCGGCTCGCCATCGAACGCCGACGCGGGAGCTTCGACGGTGACGAACAGCGGTGGCGCCTGACGACACCGGCGGTGGCCGTCGGCCGGGAGGTCAGCCTGAGGGGTCTGCCCGACCGGCTGGCCGCCGAGCTGCTCTACTGCCTGCAGGTCCGCACCGCGCGGGACGTGAAGACCCGCGACCACCGGTTCCGGCAGCTCTGCGACCGGCTGCGGCTCCTTGGGGTCCCGAGCCTGGAAGCACTCGAGGACGCGGACCTGGTTCGCGCGGAAACGACCGGCGACCTCCGAATGCTCGTCCGAGGCGCCCGGACGGCTCTGCGCCGATTGGGGACGACTCCGGAGACCGAACGACTCGAAGACGTATGGGACTTGGTGGTCTTCGGGCACAACGGCACGCTCAATTTCAGCAAGATCCATCACAGGCATTTCCGCGAAGCGGTCAAGATATGGGCCTACGACGAGCTCCCGCGACGGCGGGGCCGGTCCGTCGCCAGTGCGTTGCAGAACATGATCCGCGGCATGACGTTGCTCTCGGAGAGCCTGCGGCTGCAGCGTGAGGACGCCGGCCGGCAGCCAAGGCTCCTCGGCCGCACGGACATGGTCAATTTCTGCAATCGGGTCGCCTTCCTCGCCGAGACCGGCACGTTCGGCGCACACCATCGGGTCAACGTGATCCGTTACGTCCGGCAGATCACGAACAGGATCCGGGTCATGGGGCTGACCGGGCCCGGCCAGATACTGGAGGGCCTGCCGAGCGACTTCACGTTGTCCAGCCAGGACATCCCGGACGAGCCCGAGGACGCCGAGGCCGGCCGGGACCTGCCGGACGAGGTGATGCGAGAGCTCTGCGACAACCTCGACCTGCTGGAGAAGACCAGCAACCGCGAGTACCGCGTCGCCACCGAGCTGGTGATCGACACCGGGCGACGGCCCGACGAGATCGCCACGTTGAAGTGGGACTGTCTGGCCAAGGACCCGGACGGTTCGCTCATCCTGCTCTACGACAACCACAAGAACTACCGGCTGGGCCGCCGTCTGCCGATCGCTAAGGCGACCGCCGCCGTGATCACAGAGCAGCAGGAACGAGTACGCGAGCGATTCCCCGGCACCCCGACCGGCATGCTCAAACTGCTGCCCAGTCCCGTGGCCAACCCGGCGGGGAAGAAGTCCATCGGCCCGATCGGGGACGCGCACCGGGCGTGGGTCGACGAGTTGGCCGACATCATGATCCCCGTCGTGGTGGAGGTCGACGGGCAGCCCGTGACGAAGCTGCTGCCGTTCGACAAGTCCAGGATCTTTCCCTACGCCTACCGCCACACCTATGCCCAACGTCACGCGGACGAGGGCATCGCGCCGGATGTCCTCATGGATTTGATGGACCATCGCGAATTGTCCACCACACAGACGTACTACCGGGTCAGCCAGGAGCGACGACGCGAAGCCGTCGACCGGGTCACCGCCCTGCAGTTCGACCGACACGGCAGCCGCGTCTGGCGCAAGGCCCAGGGACTGCTCGACTCCGAACACGTGCGGCGAGCCATCGGCGAGGTCGCCACGGCCTACGGCGTCTGCCTGGAGCCCCACAACGTCGCGGCCGGCGGGCAGAGTTGCCCGATCAGGTTCCGCTGCGTGGGCTGCAACCACTTCCGCACCGACGTCTCCTACCTTCCGGACCTGGAGCGATACCTGTCCGACCTGCTACAAAGCCGCGAACGGCTGATGTCGGCCTTCGAAGCCGACGACTGGGCCCGCAGCGAGGCCCTGCCCTCCGAGGAGGAGATAAGCCGGGTCCGCCGCCTCATCAACCGGGTCAAGGCGGACCTGGACGACCTGTCCGTCGAGGAACGCTCCCAGATAGAGGAAGCAGTCGCCGTGGTCCGCCGCGGCCGCTCAGTGATGCTGGGCATGCCCCGCGTCGGCCAGCCGCTTCCCGACGTCAGGCCCTGGAGGCTTCCGTGATCCCTGCCATGCGCGACGGCCGGCAGGCCGACACCGAGCGGCGCCGCCAGCGCGTCGCCACCGCAGTGAAGAACGCCGCGAGGAACGGCACGCCCATCAGCGTCTCTGCGATCGCCCGGCAAGCCGGAGTCGATCGCAGCTTCCTCTACCGTCACCGCGACCTCCTGGAGATCGTGCACGCGGCCGAGCTCGAACCTGCGACCCAGGACCCGGCAGGCACTTCGCCGGTGAGCCGGGCCTCGCTTCAGGCCGATCTCGCCAACGCCCAGGCTCGCAACACTCGCCTGGCGTCCCACGTTCAGCAGTTGGAGAAACGGCTCTCGCAGGTGCTGGGGACCCAGGCCTGGCAGGAGTCGGGCCTCGGAGCCCCAGCAGACATCGACGAGCTCCAACGGAAGATCACGAGGCTGGAGCAGCAGAATGTGGACTTGACCGCTTCGCTGGAGGAAGCACGATCTGATCTCGAAGCCGCGAGGGCGGCCAACCGTGATCTGACCAGAGCACTGAATCAACGTGCCTGAGCTTGGCCGTCTCAGGGCGGCGCAGGATCGAGTGTTACGGAGTAAGCGAGCATGTGGGACGGGCCCTTCTATCGAGTCAAACGCGATGGATACGAGATCTGTTTCGTACCTGGAGCAGGAGAGGACCTGGACGAGGTCTGCAACGTGGACATGTGGGTCGTCCGCGATGATGGCGAACGCTGGTCCGGAACTGTGTTCACGCTCGACGAGGTGCACCGCATCATGGACCGCCAGCGCCAGGCAGGAGACCCGGAAGGCGATTACTGGTGGTGTTGGGACGGCCTCATCGTCCGCGACCCGGGCGTGGCGTCTATGGCCGCGGTCATCGACGGACTCGTCGCCTCCGGCGAGTACGAGACGGTCCTTCGTCATGTCGGCCCCGAAAAGGACATCTGACCTGAAGGGCTGAGGCCGGATCACGTCGAACGGCAGTGGTGCCACATGTGTTGCACACGATAGTCTCAGCTGAACCGGCGCTGAGCTGCACATAGTGGTCTCCACTCGCCTCGCGCCACACGGTTACCCCCAGAGAAGGCGGCAGACCGCCTTCGCCTCCTCGATCTGGAGCAGGGCGGGGCCGGTGTTGCCGAGCGGGAAGAACAGCTCCGGGTCTTCGTCGCGGCAGGCAGCGACGTGGCGCCAGTCCATGGAGTACCTCTCCGGCCGCGGCGGGCGCGGCCTGTGTCGTGGGTGCGGTGATCGGTACGTGCACGGGGCCGTGCCACCGGAGTTCGGTGGCACGACCCCGAGGACGGGCGGTTCAGCGGGCGGCCATCTGCACGCGGGCCAGGGCCTCGGCCGCGCGTTCGGCGGCAGCCAGATCGGCGGCGGCCTTGGCACGCAGACGCTCCAGCTCGGCCATGTCCTCGTCGCTCACGGCCGTCACCGCTTCTCGGCCCGGCGGCGCGCGGCGTCCATCCGGACCCGGCGCAGCGCCTCGTTGGACTGTCCGCCGTCTTCGGGCCGGGGTTCGGCGGGCACAGGGTTGTTGTTCGATACGGTGGGGTTCACAGGCGTTTTCCCTTCAGGTTGGGCCTGTTGCGGCTCCGGGGCTTCGACCCCCGGGGCCGCTTTGTGCTTCTTCGGCCGTTCCAGCGGCCGTGAGGGCCGACACCGCAACCGGTGTCGGCCCTCACGGGTGCTGGGATACGCCGGGCCCGGGCGGGCACGGCGGCCTGCCCGGTGTGGTTCGTGGGTGTCGTCCGTCGGTGCGGTTCCATGTCGGCGACCGCAGATGGTTCGTGCGCCCCACCGCCGGCCCGATCGACCCCTGTTCTTCCCACCGTGCGGGCTGTTTGGTGTCCCGAACACAGACCCGGACAGGCCCCTGACCAGGTGGGACAGTCACCGCAGTGTTCGGGACAGCCCAGGGCTGTTGTTCTTCGCAGCGCCGACGGAAAGCCTTGTTGCTCGTCGTCCGTGTCGCTCGACGGGGCGCTCACTCGACAAGGCCTCGGGGCCGAAGCCGCCCGACGGCCGGTTCTTTCGGATGCTTCGAACAACAACGGGAGTTCTCATGCGACTTCGTCATGCGCTCACCGCGGCTGTCATCGGCACCTCGCTGGTGACCGGTGCCATGGCCGTACCCGCGCAAGCCGTACCCACTGGCAGGGTCGGCTCGTCCGCCAATCCTGCCGAGTACGACTGCCCCCGGGTCCACACGACCGGCCAGTACGCGTACACCTGGTGCCGCGTGTACAAGGGCAAGGTCCGCCTGATCGCCGACTGCAACGGGCCCGACGCCTACTCGGGCTGGATCACCCCGAAGGCGGGCAACCCGACCCAGCGGCTGCAGGCGGGACCGTGCCGCCTCGGGCTCGGGCCCAACAGCGGTGTGCAGGGGGCGTCCTGATGGCCGACCATCGCGGCAGGCGCCTCGCGCACTCCGCAGCCGCGGCGGCAGCAGCGCTGCTGTTCGGGTTCGTCGGCCCGGTCGGTTCCGCGACTGCGGCCGTCGACGGCTCGGGTTCCGGCTCGTCCGCCGGCGTCGTCGTCGCGCGATGGACCGTCAACGTGAAATGCCCGGTGGAGCGCATCTCCGACCTGCACATCGTGGACGTGGTGTATGGAACCGGGACAGGATCCACCCACGCCAGCGCCAAGAAGAACGCCCTGAAAGACGCCAACAATCAGATACCGGCAGGGCACCGAGCGCACCACTGCAGGGTGATCTAAGAAGTCGTTTCATTTGGCATATTGGCGATAGCAGATCAATGCGGCAGCGATGCTGACGAACGCGCCGAAGTGCGCCGCCTTGACCTCGTATCGGCGGTGGAGGCGGCGGAAGGCGTTGAGCCAGGACGTTGGGTCGGCCGCGCGGCGAGGTGCCCGCTGGGCGGGTCCTTTTCCGCGCGGCCTCCCGCCGAACCGGAC
>NZ_JBVHLU010000075.1:0-57533 GCF_055558835.1 Embleya sp. NPDC025285 | reverse complement strand
CTTTCTCTCTCCCCCTTTTCTCCCCCCCCCCCCCCCCCTCCCCCACCCCCCCCCCCCCCCCCCCCCCCCCCCCCCCCCCCGCGTCGATCACAGCCCGGGGAGGGGCGCGTTCCCGAGCGTGGGCAACTCGACGACCAAGTCGCGCGCGGGCGCCTTGATCTCGACGGGGCGGTCGTACTCCGACCAGGTCACCCTGATCGAGTCCGCGTCCGAATCGGACGCCTCCGCCCGCATTTCGACGGGCAACGCCGGGCCGACCGCCGGGATGTAGATGAGCGCGGCATCGTCGTCCTCGGACTCCGCGAGCACGACCATGCGACGACCCTCGATGACGGTGTCGGCCCGGCGATCCGCCTCCGGCAGGTCATGGACGAACGTACGCGGGTTGGCCGCCTTCGATGCCTCGCCCATCCTCGAACGCGCCTGATCATCCGCCGCGACGTGCCCGTACTTGCCTTCCAACGCGGCCACCAGGTCGGCCTTGCCGGGACCGAGACCCCGTTGCCAATAGGCGCGCGAAGCCTTGACGTACATGTCCGAGCCGACGCTGATCGTCTCGACGGTGTAGCCCTCGACCTTCCCGAGGCTCGTGAAGTCACCGGACTTCAAGTCCAGCCGCATATCGGCGTGCACGCTCATCCCGGCGCTGCGCAGGTCGGAGGTGACCCGGACGTGGCGAATATCGTCGATCGCCTTGTCCACCCGCTCGTACAGCGCCTTGTTGCCCAGTCGCGACAGATCCGCGGAGGCCGAGTCGGCCAGGTCCGCAGCCGCGGAACACCCCGTCATCAACGCCATCCCCACCGCTGCTGCCACCACCCGCACAGCCGAACCCACGCGCGCCATCGACGTCCCCGATCCGTTCCCGCCCCGACCCCACCGACCGTGACCCGCATACATGATCCCGGGCGGTACCCGACACGTTCACCCGGGGCCATCGAGGAGGTTGGTGGGCCGCATGCCCGGAGGCCGCAAACCCCGTGCGTGAGGGGCAAGTTCAGTTGGCGAGCGCGACGGAGGCACGGCACCGTGGGCGCGGTTCGAGGTCGGATGCGCGGGCCGACCGTCGGGATGGGCCTCACCGGGCGCGGTTCAGCGGCACAGGGCCGCTTCCACCACGTTGTCCACCCGCTTCCTGGATGCCGCGTCGTTCAGCTGGATGGTGACCGCGACGTTGCCGGCACGGCCGTCGTCCGTGGCGCCGCCGCGGGTCTCGTAACCCGGGAAGCTGCCGCCGTGGCCCCAGTAGAGCCGGTCCCCGCCGCCGCACGGCAGGGGCTTGCTCACGATCCCCAGCCCGTAGCGGGCGCCCGCACCGAAGGTGGCATCGGCGGGGAGGGTGGCGGAGCGCATTTCGGTGAGTTGGGCCTGCGGGAGGAGGTGACCGGACAGGAGCTTGGTGAAGAACCTGTTGACGTCGGAGTTGGTGGAGATCAACTGACCTGCCGCCCAGCCCCAGGAGGGGTCGGTTCCGGTGACGTCGCGCAGCGGCGCGCCCGGCGCATCCTGGTAGTAGCCCTTGGGGTGGGGCCCTCGGATGGTCACGTCACCGGGGGCGGGGAAGTAGGTGTGACGCAATCCGATGCGCTTGAAGATGCGCTGGTCCATCTCCTTGGCGAGGGGTCGACCGGTGACCTTCTCGACGAGAAGGCCGGCCAGCACGTAATTCGTGTTGCTGTACGCCCACTTCTCCCCGGGATCGAAGTCGGCCGGGTGCCGGAGCGCGATGTCGACGAGCTCGCGGGGCTCGAAGTACCGGACCTCGTCGCCGAGATGGTTGCTGTAGTTGGGCAGCCCGCTGGTCTGCTGCAGGAGGTGACGGACCTTGATCTTTCGACCATCGATGCCCTCGCCGTGAACGAGGCCGGGCAGGTAGGTATCGATCGAGGTGTCGAGGCCGATCTTCCCCTCGGCGACCAGTTGCAGCACGAGCACCGCGGTGAACGTCTTGGTGTTGCTGCCGATCCGAACCTGACCGTCCCTGGGCACCTTCGAGCCGGTGGCCAGATCGCCCACCCCCGCGGTGTAGGTACGGTCGTGGCCGTCGCGGCCCTGGACGCTCGCCAGCGCGCCGGGCGGCCCTTCCGGCTGGATCAGCGCGTTCAGACCCCGCTGGACGTTGTCGGGCCTACCGGCGGCGGACGCCGAGGGCGGCGCCAGGATGCCCATCGTCACGACGCCCGCGGCCACTGCGGCCGCGGCCGAAACCGCCTTGCGCCGACCACCACGCCGCGTGGGAGAACGGAATCCCTGCCATGCCTGCTTACGCACGAGCCAACTCCTGTGGAATCGCCGAAAACCAACCGTATGTGCAGGACCCAGCATGTCCGGACGCGGCCACTCCGAACGATCCCGTTACCCGCCGGGTTCCGGGTAGGGCTAACCCCCGACGCGCTCAGCCGATGGGAAACGAGCGGATGCACCGGATGGCCCATGGTGATTCACACACGGCGGGCCGCGAGCTCCGGTAGTGCGGCCACGTTGCCGAAATCGTGTCCCGTTCACACCCCGGCATCGCGGTGAAGTGCCGTCGAGACCGCGCCTGTTGCCGGCCGTCGAGCGCGGGCCGGCCGGGTGTGCGGCCGGAAACGAATCGGGGGAGGCCCGTGCCGGTCCCGGATGCCGGTGCCGCGGCGCCGCGTTCGGCCGGCTTCCGGGGGCGGCGAATCGGTCGGGACGGCAGTGCTCGTCACGAAGAATTCACGCCGCGTGGGGTCCCGGTGACGCACACGACTCGGGCACGCTGGGCGCGCCGATCCGTGCCCGTCCCGGGCCGGACGTCACCACGACCCTCGGGAGGACCCCGCCATGACCACTGCGACCGTGCTGCGCCGCGCCGCAACCCCCCTGTGTATAGCCGGTCTTGCCCTGGCCGCGACGGCGACCGCGATCACCCCCGCGCAGGCCGCGCTGCCCACACCGATATCGGCGGCAACCGCCCGCTCCTACCTGTCCGGCATGTCCGCGACCGCCGAGACACACGGTGACAGCTACGACCGCGACCTGTTCCCGACCTGGATCACCATCTCCGGGACCTGCGACACGCGCGAATGGATCCTCAAGCGCGACGGCAACGGCGTGACCACGAACAGCGCCTGCACCGCCACCTCCGGAACCTGGACCAGCGCCTACGACAACGCCGTCACCACGAACCCGTCGACGTTCGACATCGATCACGTCGTACCGCTGTCCGAGGCCTGGGCGTCCGGCGCCTGGGCCTGGACCACGACCCGGCGCCGCGCCTTCGGCAACGACGTGAACGCCCCTCAACTCATCGCCGTCTCGGCCTCGTCGAACCGCTCCAAGGGCGACAAGGACCCCGCCGAATGGCTCCCCCAGGCCTCCTACCGCTGCACCTACGCCCGAGCCTGGGTCCAGGTCAAGCACGACTACGCACTGACCGTCGACGCCACCGAGAAGAGCGCCCTCACCACGCTCCTCAACGCCTGCTGACCCCTGCCGCACGCCGACCGCACGTGTGCCGTCGGAAGCCGCGGACGGCACACGCGGACGCCGCCACCGCCGCGCCCACCGCGAGAACCGCTGCCACGGTCATACCGCAGGCCGCAGGAAGCCGACGACCTCCGACCGTTCGGCCTCGATGCCCGCTTCGACCACGGCAGACAGCGGCTCGAACGCGCTCACCTCGACGGTGCGTCCGCCGGCGAGGCGGGTCCAGGTGGCAACGGCCAGCCCGTCGACCGTGATCGTGGGCCGGATGAGCCCGCCGCCCGGGCGAACCCGGTGCTCGTAGGCGGCGGGAACGGCCGATTCGCGGGTGCGATAGCCGACGAGGTAGCCGTCGTAGGCGGGCAACATCCGCACGTCCGGCGCCTCGGACGACCTGGCGGCCGAGTCCGCCGCAGGATCGACGGACCCGGTCGGTACGCCGTCGTCGGTGATCGCGCCCGACCACGCCAGTGCCTTCCATGCCTTGCGGGCCCAGGTGATGGGCAGGCCCGACCAGGTCGCGAAGTCCTCCGTGTCGACGGGTCCGTGCGACTTCAGGTAGCGGAGCGCGAGTTCGGCGAGGTCCGACTCCGACTCCCCTCCGGAGTCGTCGGGTTGCGCCGGTACCCAGTCGTCGAGAAGGGCGTAGGTCGCCTCACCCGCGTGTTCGGGACCGTGGCACACGATGCCGGTGAGGGCCGCGTGGCGGATCAGGTGGAACGACGCCTGTCCTTCCGGCGGGACGCCGAGGGTGCCCAGGCGGTCGGTCAGCTCCTGGCGCGTGAGCGGCCCATGTGTGGTGAGGGCGTCCCGGATGAGGCGGTCGGCGCGCTCGCGCAGGCCCTCGTCCAGGCCGAGTTCCCGGTAACGGCGACCGGTCCCGTCGAGAAGGCGGGGCGCGAGCAGCCGCAGGAGCCGGCGAACGTCCTCGGCCGCGACGGTGTGCAGGGTCCCGCGCATGAGCCAGGTGCGCACGACACTGCGCTCGTTCTCGTACGCCGCGCGGACGTCGCGCGCTCCGATGCCCCTGCCTCGTACGCGGATGCCCAGGTCGGCGGCGGTGGCGTCCTGGGCCTGGATGGCCAGGACCCGCCGCACGACCGCCTCGACGGAGTCCTCCCGGACCCCCTCCGCCAAGGCCTGCGCACGGGCTCGCGTCCTGCGGATCCGCTCCGGGTCGAGCATCGACAATGCCTCGCGTCTTCATCTGTGGGAATGGGACCGACCGCCCGGGTCGGACCATATCGTGCGGATGACGGAACGTCGTTGGCAGCGCGTCTGGTTGGCATCGGCTCCGGTGAGCGATCGGGAGCCGACCCGATTCCCGATCGCGGCCCGGTCAGAAATTCAAGCGCTGGAGATGCACGGCCGGAACGACCTTGGAGGCAAGCCCCGCCCGGGCGATCGTCGCACGAAGTTCGGCGACCGCCTTGGGATTCACGGTCCCGGGGAGGGCCGGGTCGTCGTAGCCCGTGATCATGTCGTCGTGATGGCTGGGGATGACGTAGCGCGGCCCGCCGAGCGCGGTGAGCAGCCTCGGCAGGTATTCGTGGACCGTGCTGTAATCCGTCATCGACACCATCACCACGTCCGGCCGCATCCCCGCGATCTCCCGCTCCACGAAGTTGGTGCCGCCGAACAGCATCACCTTCAGCCGGCCCGGCACGGTGACCTGGTACGCGAGCGTGCCGCCCTCGACCAGGTCGGCCGTGGTCGTCGGCGGCGGAGGCGGCGCGGTGCGCGAGCCGGGCGCGAAGAAGCCGTGGCCGGCGGACTGGCTGTGCAGGCTACGGATCACCTCGACGGTGTAGGCGCCGCCGCCGAAGCTCAGGTACTCACCACCCGAGGCGACGATCACCGGGCGCTCGACGCCCATGGCCCGCAGCAGATGGGCGTGCGTCTCCGTGCCGATCGTGTCGATCGTGCGCGCCGCCCACTCCTTGCGGGTCAACAAATAGGGCACGTCCGCCATGTGATCCCAGTGACCGTGGCTCACCATGACCAGTTCGGGCGGTCCCGCCAGTCGACCGGAGGCCAACAGCCCTTCGATCACGCGCGGGTCGGTGCGCAACGCGCCGCCCTGGAGGCGATAGTCGAAGCGGCTCAGGTACGGGTCGAAGTACAACACGCGCCCGTCGAAGGTGATTTCCCAGCCGGCCACGCCGAGCCACCGCAGACCCACCCCCACGGGTCCGCGAGCCGCTTCCACCGCGACCTCGGGCTCCGCCGCCGCGACCGGTGCGCCGCCGGCAACCGCGAGCCCCGCCGCGGCAAGCCCCGCACCACCCATCACCGCCGTTCGCAACAGTCCTCGACGACTCGCGCCCGCCTGCCCACCGGCGGTCGTGCAGTTCTCACACATCTCGTGCTCCCCGTTCCGTTGCGATTACGGGGGCAGCACATCAAGGGCCGTCGCCACGTGTCCAAGACCGGATCCGACCGGAAGCCATAGGCAATCAACTATCGCCGCTGGTGGCGGACTTGCCCACCTCGCAGGCCCCGCCCGGCAATCCGCCCCGGACGTCCGTGCGCCCGACCCCATCGGCGACCGAACCGGAGGCGGGCTCCGAGCCGCATCCGCCCCCATCACCCTGCATCCGTCGCCGCCCCGCTTCCGGGTCACCGGCGCCCCCCTCCCGGCTCACGGATGCCGCGACCGCACCATCGGCTTCCGGCTCCGATCCGGGAGGTGCCGGCTCCGATCCAAGGGGTGCCGGCTCCGACCCAGCAGGTGCCGGCTCCGATCTCGCGCCTTCCAGGTGGAGCCCGGGCCCGGGGCCGGCCAACCGCCGACACCGATCCGCGCTCCCGGCACTCCCGGGCGGGTCGGCGGCAGCCGACCGGGCCGCGGGACGGAGAACGGAGCACCGGGAGGCAGTCGTGACCCTTGTCGTCAACCCCTACGAGATCTTGTCCGCCTGGCGTGCGGCGGGACGCCCCGCCACGTTGGGAAGTCACGTCCGAGGACAACTCGACCGGCTGTGTCGGGTGACCGGGGTGGCCGATCCCGAAAGGCGATACGCGGACTCGCTGACCGACCTGCTCGGCACCTCGGCCGACCGACCCCTCGGCGCGCCGCCCGCCTGGCCGTCCTTCGTCTCCGACGATCACACGCCCGCCGAGTTCTCGGTGACGGTCCCGCGCGGCGGCCCACCGAGTGTGCGGGTGCTGACCGAGCCCGGCTGTGGTGCGGCAACACTCGCCGGCAACAGCAGGTCGGGGTGGGCGGCGCTGCGCCGGCTGGCCGGTCGTTGGGAATTCTCCCTGGAGCCGCTGCGTCGGGTCGAGACCCTCTTCTTCCCGGCCGCGCCGCAGGGTGCCTTCGCGCTGTGGTGCGCGATGGAGTTGCGGGCGCACGAAGGCCCGGGGTTCAAGGCGTACGTAAATCCCGGGGCGCACGGGCCCGGACCCGCGGCGGAGGTGATCGACGAGGCCATGGCCCGGTTCGGGTACGCGCGGGCCTGGGCGGCGGTACGCGCGCACGTCGCGGCACGCCGGCCCGACGACGATCGGTTCGCGTTCGTCGGGGTGGATCTGGGGTCGTGGGCGGCGCCACGCGTGAAGGTCTACGTCGCCCATCACCGCTTCGACCTCGACGGTGTCCGCCGCGTCGCCGGACTGTACGGGGGCGGATGTCCGGAGCAGGTGGTGCGGTTCTCCCGCGTCGCCGGCGCCACGAACCGCTTCGACGGTCGTCCCCTGCTGTCGTGCCTGTCCTTCAACGGTGGCCCCGACACATGCGGCCCCACCGGTTACACGCTGCACCTGCCGGTACGCGACTACGTCGGGGACGACGCGTGCGCCCGCGACCGCGCGGCGTCGGTACTGCGCGACCAAGGTCTGCCCACGGCCCTGCTCGATCGGGCGCTGGGCGCGGTGTCCAGGCGCCGCCCGGCCGACGGGGTGGGCCTGATCTCGTACCTCTCCCTCGTGCAGGCCGCAGGCCACCCACCGAGGGTGACGGCCTACCTCTCCTCCGAGGCCTACCGAGTCGGGGCACCGCGCACGCAGCGGCCCCGCCCGGAGAAGTCGTAGCGGAGCACCCTCCCGAATCCGCGCCGAAGGAACGTCGCCACCCATGGAATGCCGTCACCGAAGGATCGCCGCACCGGGAGGAACGCTGTCACCGAGAGAAGAAGCGCCCTCCCCGGGCAATGTCGTCGACCCGACACACCGCGATCCCTCCCGAACCGACGCCACCGCCCAACCATCCTTTCGAGCGAATCCAAGCGCCGCGTGCGGCACACCGACGCGCCGCCTTCCTAGAGTCGACATCCTGTCGACAGTCCGGAGTCGACGGCGGCCGACCGGTCCGACGCGGCATGCGGCGGTTCATCGCCGCCTCATGGTCCCGCCCGAGAGCGAAAGGACGTCGTGCCTTCCGCACCCATCGGCAGGGCCGACTGTCTGGACGTGTTGCGGTCGCACGTGGAGCGGGCCCGCACGGGGCACGGCGGGCTGGTACTGGTCGGCGGGGAGGCCGGGATCGGCAAGACCACCCTGGTGCGCCACATCGCGTACGAGGCGCCGGGCCTGGGGATGCTGGTGCTGCGCGGGACCTGCTGGGACTCCGGCGCCACGCCCGACTACTGGCCCTGGACCCAGGCCCTGCGCAGCCTGCGGAGCGAGGTCGCCGCCGACGAGTGGGACCGGATGACGGCGGTGGCCGGCGGAGCGCTTCCGGTCCTGCCACCCGAGCACATCGCGAACGGCAGTCCGGACGGGCGTCCGGACACGGAACCGGACAGGGATCCGGACGGGCGGCCCAACGGCTTCGCGATCGGCGACGCCGTGACGACGATGCTGACCACCGTCTCCCGCACGCGACCGGTCCTGGTCGTCCTCGAGGATCTGCACTGGGCCGACGCGGCGTCGCTGGACCTGGTGGAGTTCGTGGCACGGCACACCTGGTTCGAGCGGTTGCTGGTGGTGGGCACCTGCCGTGAGTTCGAGGCCCGGCAGGCCGGGCGGCGGCTGCCGGCGGCGGGCGCGGAGACGGCGATCGTTCGGCCGGCCGGTCTGACCCGCGTGGAGGTGGCGGAGCTGATCACCCGTACGGTGGGCACCTCGCCGCCGGACGCGGTCGTCGACGAGGTCCACCGGCGCACAGGCGGCAATCCGTTCTTCGTGGAGGAGACGGCTCGGTTGTGGTCCGCCGGGCAACCGGTCACCGCGATGTCCGCCGGTGTGCGGGCCGCGGTCCGGCGACGACTCGAACTCCTGGACGAGTCCGTCGTGGAACTCCTCCGCGTCGCAGCCGTGTTGGGTCGGCGCTTCGAGACCGACCTGCTCGCGCGGGTGGCGGGTGTCGGCGCGGTCACGGTGGGGCGGTTGTTGACGGACGCGGTGGACGCACACCTGGTGGAGCCGTCCGCGAGCGGTGAGTTCGCCTTCCGGCACGATCTCGTGCGCGAGACCCTGTACGTCTCGGCAGCCGAGGACCACCGCCGTCGCCTGCATGCCGCCGTCGTACGCGAGTTGCCCGTCGCGGCGTCCGTCACCGACCCGGCGCGGCCGAACGAGGCGGCGCACCACGCCTATCTCGCCGGAGCCGACCTCGACCGCGGCACGGTGGTCGACCTCCTGGTGGCCGCCGCCCGGCACGCGGCGAACCGGCTGGCCAACGAGGAGGCGGTGCGCCACTATCGGCGCGCGTTGGAGCGGCTGGGCTCCGACACAGGGCGCCGGCGAGTGACGCTGACCCTGGACCTGGCTCTCGCGTTGCAACTCACCGGCGACTACCGACGCTCGTGGCTCGTGTTCGAGGACGCGGCCGTGTCGGCCCGCGACGAGGACCCCGTGCTGCTGGGCATGGTCGCGCTCACCCTGCTCGGCATGGACGGCCGCGGCGACGTGTCCGGCCTCAAGTCCCGCCTCACCCACGAGGCACACACCGCCCTGACCACCGCCCGCCCGAACGCACGACCCGCCCGTCCCGACCACCCCGCACCCCCGCCCGCCGACCCGACACCATCCGCTCCCCCACCTCCCGCTGCCGCGCCACCCGCTCCCTTGGAACCCCCGTGCCTACCGCCACCCGAGGACGACCCCACCCCCCGCGCGGCGGAGGTGGCCCGCCATGTCATCGCCGCCGCCCGTCGTACGGGTGACGACGACGCCCTCCAGACCGGGTTGTGGGCCGCCGTGCAGGCCTCGTGTGAGCCGCACGCCGTAGCCGAACGTGCTTCGCTGACTGCGGAGTTGAGCCAGGTGTCCCGACGCCGAGGCGACCGCTGGATGGAACACATCGCGATGTCCCTGCGCTGGGTGGCGCTGCTGGAACTGGCCGATCCGCGCTACCTGGACCAATTGCAGTCCCTGGTGGCGGTGGCCCGGGCCGGCGGCTCGCCCAGGATGCGGTTGACCGCGCTGATCGACCGGAGCGTGGTGTACGCCTGCCAGGGCCGCTTCGAGGAGGCCGAGACCCTGCTCACCGAACTCGCCACGCTCGACGGGCCGCACCCCAGCTACCGGCACTTCGGCGGTCACCACCGTTGGGCGTTGACGCTGTTGCGCGGCCGATTCGCGGAATTGCCGTCGGTGCACGATGCGTTGCGGGAGGACGACCATCCGTTCGCGGACCTGTTGGCGAACATCGCCGCGCTGGAGTCGGGCGAGCGTCCGCGGTTTCCGTGTCCCGTGCCGGTGGGCGACGGCGAGGCCACGGTGGCGCATCGCAGCGTCGTTCCGCTGTGGCTGCGCCACCAGGCGCAGGCCGCCGCCGCGGAAGGTGATCCCGCGCGTTGCGAACAGGCCCGCGCCGCGCTGGGTCCGTACCGGGGGCAGTGGTTGGTATCCCTCTACGGATGGGACATCGGCGGTCCCGCGTCGCTGTGGACGGGCATCGTGGACGCCGCCCAGGAGCGCTGGGACGACGCGGTGGAGGCGTTCGACGACGCGCGCCGCTCCGCCGACCGCCTGCACGCGCGTCCCTGGTCGGTGCGCGCCCGGATCGAACTGGCCGAGGCCCTGCTGGCCCGGCACCTCGGCGACGATCGCGCCCGGGCCGATGTGCTCCTGGCGGACGCCGGAGCGGAGGCGCACGAACTCGGCATGGCGCACCTGGTCGACCGCGCCCGTCGGCCGAGTCTCCCGCCGCCGGCCGCTCACTCGGAACCGGTGGAGCGTACCGCCGAGTTCCGTCGCGAGGGGGCCGTGTGGCGGCTGGATTTCGCCGGCCGGGTGGTGCACGTGCCGGATGCCAAGGGCCTGCGGGACGTGCGTCACCTGCTCGAACGGCCCGGTACGCCCGTCCCGGCGGCGCGACTGCTCGACCCGGACGGCGAGGCGGCGGTGTCGGCCGCGGGAGCCATGGGCGCGGACGCGCTCCTCGACGACGAGGCGCGCAGGCGCTACCGCCGGCATCTGGATCGGCTCGACGAGGAGATCGCCCGGGCCGAGCGGTGCGGCGACGACGTACGGGCGGCGGAGTACGACCGGGAGCGGGCCGCGCTGTTGGCGGAGTTGCGCCGCGCGGCCGGCCTCGCCGGGCGCGTACGCCGTCTGGGCGACCAGGGCGAGCGCGCCCGCAAGACGATCACCGCGCGCATCCGCGACACGCTGCGGCGCCTGGACGAGCGACATCCCGAGCTGGCGGCGCATCTGCGCGCGAGTGTGTCGACCGGGTCGACGTGCTGCTACACGCCGGATCCGCGGGTGCGTTGGCGATTGTGACCGACGCCGGAGCGCCGGGTGTGTCGGCCGTTGCGATCGACAACGCACGGGGCCGGCTCGCCCCGGGGTCGGAGCCCCGCCACGAAGCCGATTCATCACCGCCCGGATGGGAGGACCGGCAGAGCCCGGGTCCAGGAGAGGAAGAACCTTGCGAGCACAACGAGCCCTTGCGGTGGCGGCACTGGCCGCCGCGGTGTTGTCCGCGACGACCGCGGCGACGACCACGACGACGACAACCGCCGCGTCGACCGGATCCGCGACCGGACTCGGCCACCTCCGCGACACCGCATCGCCCACACCCGCCGGTAGCGCAGTGACGCGCACGGACGCGGGTCTGGTGCGCGGCGTCCGTACCGCCGCCCACCGGACCTTCCGCGGCATCCCGTACGCCGCCGCCCCGACCGGCGACCTTCGCTGGGCCGCGCCGCGGCCGGTCCCGCCGTGGCCGGGGGTTCGGGACGCGACCGCGCCCGGCCCGCTGTGCGCGCAGGTACCCGCCGCGCACGCGCAGTTGGCCGCCGTCGAGGAGGATTGCCTGGTCGTGAACGTCACCGCCCCCGCGCGGACCCGCGCGCCCGGACGGACCGCGCCGGTGCTGGTGTGGATCCACGGGGACGGCACGGTCGGCGCGGGCGAGTTCTTCGACGGCCGCCGACTCGCCGACCGAGGGGTGGTCGTGGTCACCGTCAATTACCGGCTGGGTGTCTTCGGCGGCTTCGCCCATCCGGGTCTGCCGGGTTCGGGCACCTTCGCGCTCCAGGACCAGCAGGCCGCGCTGCGCTGGGTACGGCGCAACGCGACCGCGTTCGGCGGTGACCCCGACCGGGTGACGGTGGCGGGTTCGTCGTTCGGTGCGACGGCGATCACCGCGCACCTGACCTCGCCGTCCGCCCGGGGGCTGTTCCAGCGTGCGGCCCTGTCCAGCGGCGAGGGCATGATGGACATGCCCGCCGGCGCCATGGGCGCGGGTGTACCGGCGTACCCGTGGTACGGCTGGCGCACCACGCGCGAGATGCAGGACACCGGGACCGAGACGGCCTCGTCGCTGGGGTGTTCGGCACCCGATCCCGAAGCCGCGCTGCGGTGCCTGCGGGCCCTGCCGGTGGAGCGCCTGTTGCGCGTTCCGTACATCATGAACGCCTTCCAAGCTTTCGCCTTCGGCAACGAGGTGTTGCCCGAGTTGCCGGAACAGGCGCTGCGGGAGGGCCGATTCCACCGCGTTCCGGTGTTGTCCGGGGCCACTCGGGACGAGCATCGCCTGTTCGTCGGCGCCGCGCACGACGCGGTGCAACAGCCTTTCACCGACGAGCAGTTCGGCCGGGCGGTGGAGACGGCGTTCCCGGGCATGCGGGAGTGTGTGCTCGCCGAGTACCCGGTCCGCGACCATTCCTCGCCGGCGCTGGCCTGGTCCGCGGTGGTGACCGACCGCATGTGGGCCAGGGGGACCTACGCGCAGCACATCGCCTTGAGCCGCTTCGTGCCGACGTACGCCTACGAGTTCGCCGATCGGGACGCGCCGATGTACCTGCCGTTTCCCGCGTCCTTCGACTTCGGCGCCTACCACGCCTCGGATACGCCGTACCTCTTCGAGGATCCGCAGGCCCAGCCCCGATTCACGCCCGCCCAGGTGCGGTTGTCGAACACGATGAGCGACTACTGGGCGGCGTTCGCGACCGGCGGCAGTCCGAACGGACCCAGCCTGCCGTACTGGCCGCGGTTCGACGACGCGCACCATCCGTCCACTCCGCCGCGCACCCAGTCGCTGGCTCCGGACCGGATCGCGCCCGTCGACTACGCGAGCATCCACAACCTCGATTTCTGGAACGCGAACGGCACCGGCTGCGCGGGGCAACCGTCGCCCCGGTGACCCGGATCCGATGGCCCGGGCAGCCAAGGGAGGTGCCCCGCGCGGCCGTTGCGGCCGGTCGGGGCACCTCCGCGGGGAGTGGGTGTTCAGCACTCGTACGCGTAGTAGGCGGCTGCGTCCGCCGCGAAAGTGACCCGGCGCGACTCCTTCGCGGGGATCGCGACGCAGTCCGGGTCGTAGCCGTCGACCTCGACCGAGGCGTTGATCCCGTGCGAGCAGTCGTTGCTGATGTTCGCCCAGCCGGGGCCGTGGTCGCCCAGTTGCGCGCACCCGGGTCCCTCCACCGCGAGGCCGGGGCCGGCGGCGGCGATCGGGGCGGTGAGCAGCGTGGCCGGGATCGCGAGGAACGCGGCGGCGGAGACGGAGACGAGGGTAGTACGCAGGCGAGTCATGGTGATTCCTTGTCGTTGTCGCCGGAGGTCTTGGCCTCGGCGGGGTCGTTCACGATGGGGTTTCGTTTCTCGCGTGGCCGGCGCCGTGGCGCCCGCCGGCGGTCCCGGCCACGGCGCCTTGTCGCATCGTGTTCGTGGCCGGATGTGCGCCCCGGGATCACAGTGCCCGGGCCGGGACCGCTCGCGCGCCGCGGTGGCGTGAACGCGCCACTGGTACAGGCTTCAACGACTCGCCGGCCGCCGCCGACATCCGGCGCCCGGCGTCGCCCACCCGAACGGGCCTCGGTGGGGACGGGGCCACGGAAACGAGTCGACACGTGACGCATATGAATGCGTACTCTTGGTAATGACGGGCCTGTCGTACTCACACGAGGAGGAAGCGCGTGTCGGTGGTGGCCTCCGGTCGGGTGCCCACGCGCTCGGTGCTGCGCGAGACCTTGAGTGAAACGCTCGAGGAGTCCGCCTTTCACGCCGATCGCGGCATCAGGCCACCCGCGCAGTGCGTACGGCCGGAAAACGTCGGTACGGCCGCCGCTCGGCTCGCCGCCGCCACCCGGCACGAACTGCTCACCTTCGACGACCCGTCCGGCTGTATCGGTCAGGGCGTCCCCGAGCGCATGCTCGTCCACGCCGCGGCGTGCATCGGTCGGATCGTGGATCGTGGGCCCGAGGTCCGCCAGATCACCTCGCGACGCGGCCTCGCCCAGGACGCGGACGTGGGCACCATCCGCTGGCGGCACGGAGCACAGGCTCGCGTGATCGACCGAATCCCCTTCCGGATGGGCGTCATGGACCGCTCGGTCGCGCTCGTCCCGATCGATCTCGACGTCCTTTACAACGGCATGCTCCTGGTCCGCGATCCCGTCGTCGTACGCGCCCTGGTCCGGGCCCACCAGTGCTCGTGGCGGTCCGGCGAGGATCCGAACGCCACCTCGTCCGACGAGGAACTGCCGGCCCACCTGGTCCCGGTCCTCGACTGCCTGCTCGCCGGCCTGACCGACGACGCGGCCGCCGCCCGGATCGGCCTGTCCGCGCGGACGTACTGCCGCCGGGTCGGCGACCTCCTCACCCTCCTGGGCACGACCAGTCGCTTCCAGGCCGGCGCCCGAGCGGCCCGCAAGGGCTGGGCCTGAGGACACTCGCCCGTCGGCGCGCCGGCGCGCCGACGATGCTCACCGGAGGAAGCCTGCCTCGGACGCAATGGACCGGTCGACCGCTTGGGAAGTGGACCTGGGCACCAGACCACAGGGCCGACAGGGTCGACGTATGAACACAGTCGAGACCGCGTTCCCGGGGACCGAAGCATGGCGGTGACCCTGCTCTGGATGGCAGCCCTCGTGCTGATCGCGTGGGCGGGCGCCACCGGTCGCGGCGTACGGGACACCCGCGACCCGGACTACACCTTGCGCCCACCCGCCCCGAGGCGTTACCGAGGCTCGGACGACGCCGTGATCGCGATCCGCCGCACACCCGTCGAGCACACGTCGACGGCCGTCCCGGACTGAGCGAGCCCGACCGGAGCGAAGCCGGGTCCCGGGCCGCGCGCCCGAGGAGGCGACGCGGGCGATGATTCCGGTCCTGGACCCCCGCGGGGTACGGCAGTTGCTGCCGTACGGCCGCCTGACACCGCGCCTGCGCGACCAGGTGTACGCCGTGCGCGGCAGCGCCGCGCAGGCCGCACACGCGTCGCGCTGGGACCTGCCGGCGGCGTGGACCGTGGCCTGCACCTGTTCGCGGACTTCACCGGCACCGTCCCGGAACTGCCCGCGACAGCCGAGGCGGTGGCCCGGTAAAGCCATATTTGCCCTGAATGTGACGCAGGTCACATTCCCCGTGTCATACCGAAAGCCGTCACCGACCGTGTACGGGATGTCCACACATTGCGCTTCGAAGGGACATCGTCATGCGTCTCCGCAACTTCGTACTCGGTCTCGCCACCGGTGGCGCCATCCTCACCGGCACCGTGCTGGGCGCGGCTCCCGCCCAGGCCGCCCCCGCGACGGTCGCCTGCGACCATCCGTGTCACCCGCCGGCCAGCCCCGGCTACACCTACATCACCGACTACTACTGGGCCAGTGCGTGCAACGACACGGGCAACCAGGGGATCAACGCCCATCGCTGGTCGACCTATCAGTGCACCGGTGGCGGCCAGTTCGAGAACTACGAGTTGTGGGTGAAGTAGCCCTCGAAACCCCGGCACTCCCGGCACCCCGGCACGCACTCCGTACGCATCGAGGCCCCCACGGTCTCCTCGGGCCGTGCCGCCGCCACTCGGGCGTCGTCCCCGCCGACACATTCGGCGGGGACGACGCCCGAATCGGCCGTCCCCAAGCGTGACGGCGGATCCGCACCGGCCGTGCCGAACGGCCGTGCGGCCTACCGACGCGTCGGGCATTACGGAAATCGCCCCACCGGTAGGGTACTTCGGTGACTTTGGTTGCCCGACCATGCGACCGCCGGTGAGTGGGCGCGGTCTGCCCGTCGCGATCGTCCGCGCGTGCCCGCGCGAGGGTGGCGGCGGCAGCCGCGTACGTGCACTCCGTACCCACACCCGGCCGGTAGGTCCCTCGGCCGGGGGATCCCTGTGCCCTGCTTTCCCCCCGAGCGGGGAACCGAGGTTGGCTCGGATGCGGGAAGACGCGCGGTTCGCGGATTCATAGCGTTGTCGGGGACGACGCGGAACGTCCGCGTCCGGACTTCGGGGGAAACGCCATGCCACGAATCTCACGTGTGCGACGACGTCGGTTCGCGTTCCTGGCCGGGGCCTCGGCAGCCGCGCTGATGCTGGCGGGCTGCTCGGGTGCGAACGACCACGACAAAGGGCCCTCGGGGTTGCCCACCGCGAGTACGAGCGGGGCAGCCGGCGCACCCACCGCAACCGCGCAAGCCACTGCGGCGGGCACCGCCACGGCCGCCCCGCCGACGTCCGCACGGGCGACCG
This sequence comes from Embleya sp. NPDC025285, assembly GCF_055558835.1. NCBI lineage: Bacteria > Bacillati > Actinomycetota > Actinomycetes > Kitasatosporales > Streptomycetaceae > Embleya > Embleya sp. NPDC025285. Next base: position 41,209 of record NZ_JBVHLU010000075.1, on the reverse strand, counting down.
CCGTCGCCGCGCATCTCGACAAGCACTGGCCGTCCGGTGCGGGTGGGGCGATAGCCACCGCTCGGAACGGCGAACTCGTGAGCTGCCAGGGGCGCGGCCGAGCGAACATCGAGGCGCGCGTCGACGCCGGATGCGACACGGTCTTCGACATCGGTTCGATCACCAAGTCCTTCACCGCCGCGGCCATCCTGAAGCTGGAGACGACCGGTGCGCTGCGGGTGACGGAACCGATCGGCACCTATCTGGGACCCGTCCCCGCCGACAAGCGCGGCATCACCGTGCACCACCTGCTCACCCACACTTCGGGCCTGCCCGAGGGCCTCGGCGACGACTACGATCCGGTGAGCCGCGACGACATGCTCGCCCGCGCGCTCGCGGCTCCACTGGACTCGGCGCCGGGCAAGACGTTCGGGTACTCCAACGTCGGCTACTCGCTGCTGGCCGCGATCCTCGAGAAGGCCTCCGGCACGAGCTACTCCGAGTTCCTCACCCGGAACCTGTTCACCCCGGCCGGGATGACCCGCACCGGCTACCGTCTTGCCGACCCGCGCCGCGACGACATAGCCGTCGAGTACGACGCGGACGGCCACGCCCACGGCATCCCGCTGGACCACCCGTGGGCGCCGGACGGCCCGTACTGGAACCTGCGCGGCAACGGCGGCCTGCTGTCCACCGCGCGCGACATGTACCGCTGGTACCGCGCGCTGGACGGCGAATCGATCCTGCCCGCCGCCGCGAAGGCGAAGATGTTCAGTCCGCACGTCCCCGAAGGCCCCGACACACCGCAGTCCTACGGCTACGGCTGGAGCGTCCTGCCCTCCGCGTCCGGCCCGATCGCCACCCACGACGGCGGCAACGACTGGTCCTACGCGCGCTTCCTGATCCGTCCGGCCGACCGCACCATGGTCTTCTGGGTCAGCAACCACGTGGCTCGGGAAGGCAAATGGAACCTCGAGGAACAGGACCGCGAACTCTCCCTCGACCTCCTCGCCCTGACCGCGACCACGACCTGACGTGCGTCGGCGCCTCGGGGCGGTGGGCTCCGGGGTCAGTCGTGCGGTGGGAGATTGCCGATGCGGTGATCGGCGACGCGCAGGGCCTCGTCGACCAGGCGGTTGATGTGGCCGTGCGGCACGGCGTACACGACGCGGCGACCCGACGGCAACGACCTGAGTTCGCGGGGCGACATCGCGGGCCGACCTCGCGGGCCGACTTCGCGATTCGACGTCGCGGGCCGACCTCACAACACGAACGGCCCGCCGCCGTCGCCCGATGACGACGAGCGCCGTGCGCATACCCGCGGTCTCGCGGTGCGCAGTGTTGAAGCCGCCGCCGACGGCCCCCGTCCGGTCTCCCCCGTCGGCGCGGCGGGATCAACTGTGGTCCCCGGTAGGGCCGATGACCAGGGTGATCGCATCCCATCCCGGCATGGGACAGGCATCCCACGGCTGACCTGCACAATCGCGGCAGGGCCGGGACGGGCTTGCCATACTGACGCGGGAAATGGAGAGCGCCGTCACGGGGGTGGGCCGCATGGACGAGGCACAGGGCAGAGCAGCAGCAGTTCGCGAGTTGTCCGCCGTGTTGGCGGCACTGAAACGGCGCAGCGGTCTCAGCTACCAGGACCTGGGGCAGCGGGTCTTCACGAGCAGTTCCTCCCTGCACCGGTACTGTCGGGGCGAGTCGGTACCGCCGGACTACGCCCTCGTCGTCCGGATCGCCAAGGAGTGCGGGGCCGACCCGGACGACCTGAACACGTTGCTCAAGTGCTGGAACGCGGCGACCGGACAGGGAGAAGCCCCGGTTCCCTCCCCGGTGGTCGCCGAGCCCGGTGCGCCGACCGACCCCGCGACAACGGCCGGCACGCCGGTGGGGGGCCGCCCGCCGACGCGTCGGCGCCGCTCGGCGGTGCGGGTCGCGGCCGCGGTGGGTGTGGTGCTGGTCGTACTCGCCACCGCCGTCGCGAGCACCTCGCAGGAGCAGGGGCGGCGGACCGAGCGCGTGCCCGTCGAGGCCACGAGTTGGACACGGGCTCCGTCAGCGGTGCCCGCCCAGCTTTTCGGCGTCACGATGAACAGTTCGAGCGGGGCGATGCCGTCGTTCCGGGTCGGCGCCTTGCGGTTGTGGGACAGTGAGACCCGCTGGGCGCAAGTACAGCCGCGCCGGGACGAGTTCGACTGGTCCACGCTCGACCGACTCCTGGACGGCGCGCAACAACAGGGCCTGCCGACGCTGTTCGTGTTCGGTGGTACGCCGGCCTGGGCGGCCCCGGAGGCCCGCAAAGCCGCCTATCCGGACGGGTCGCGAGCGGCGCCGCCGGACGACCTGGCGGACTGGGACGGCTTCGTACGGTCCCTCGTGCGACATGCGGGCGACCGGATCGACGCATACGAGCTGTGGGTGATGGCCAACCACGAACACCACTACAACGGCAGCGTGGAGACCCTGGTCGAGATGACGCGCCGCGCGAGCGCGATCGTCCGGGCCGACGACCCGAGCGCCACCGTGGTGTGCCCGTCCATTACCGAGCTGTGGAAGCGGCAGTCGCACGACTACCTGCTGAGGTTCGCCGAACTGGGTGGCTACCAATACTGCGACGCCGCCGGGGTCAAGCTCTACCAGCGGCAGGTCACCGACCCGCCGGAAACCATGCTGACGGCCGTGAACGACGTGGACCGGACCTTCCAGCAGGCCGGCTACCACCTGCCGCTGTGGAACACGGGCACCACCCAATCGTTGCCGCTGAACGACCCGCTGGACCCGGACACCGCCGCGGACTTCGCGGTGCGCTTCTACCTGACGGGCCTGTATGCCCGCAATCGCGGCCTGGAACGCATGTACTTCTATGCGTGGGGCAACGGCAAGATCCCGCTCGTGCTCCAGGCCGAAGGCCGGCAACCCACCCGCGCCGGGCTGTTCGTCGACCGCCTTCAGCAGTGGCTCGCGCACGCGCGAATCGTCTCCTGCGGCAACGGCGACCAGATCGGCCTGCCGGAGAACGTGTGGCAGTGCGAGTTCGTCGTCCCCGACGAGCACGGCACCCCGCGCGGCGTGCGAATCCGCTGGACCCACTCCGGGACCGCGGACGTCCGGGTGGGCGCCGGGGCGACACGGGTGCGTCGGCTCGACGGGAGCACCCGCAGCGTGGACTCGCGGGACACCGTGCGGGTCACGGAACGACCGCTCCTGATCGACTACACCTGACCCGACGGCCGCTCGGGCCGGCGCACGGCACACCGGGTGTGATCCGAGCGGCCCGGCCCGGGCATCATGGGCGGATGCGTCCCGTTCCCGACACCGCCGCCTATCTCGTCGGCCGCTGGTCCATCGACCGCGCCGTGACCGACGAGCGCTCCGGCGCGCGGGGCACCTTCGTGGGGACCGCGGTCTTTCGCCGCACCGACGACGAGCTGCTCGAAGTGGAGTCCGGCGAGTTCGTCTGGGCCGGGACGGCCAACCCGGCGAGCCGCACCCACCGCCTCGTACCACGTGCCGACGGCACGGCAGACGTGCTCTTCGCGGACGGGCGACCGTTCCACCATCTCGACCTGCGCACCGGCAGATGGACTACCCGACACCCCTGCGCCGCCGATCGCTACGACGGCGAGTTCACCATCGTGTCGCAGGACGAGTGGCACCTGCTGTGGCGCGTGGAGGGCCCGACGAAGTCCCAGACGCTGACGTCCGTGTACCGACGCATACACACCGTGTCCTGAACGACACACCCGGGCCGGGTGCGACCGCTCCCCACCGACACCGAGCCGATCGGCTCGCCCGGCTACTCGGTGTGCGAGAAGCGGCGTGTTGCCAGGCTCAACGCCATCAGTGCCGCGGCGGCGAGGAAGGACACCTCCAGCAGTACCGGCGGCGCCCACCCCCACCACTGTGGTCCGGTCGCCATCCCGCCCGGAGCCGCCGCATCCCCGGGGAGGGTGCGCCGCAGCGCGTCGACGCCGTACGTCAGCGGGTTGATCAGGACCGCTCCGCCCAGCCACCCGGGGAGTCCGCGCGCGGGGAACATCGCGCCGGACAGGAACAGCAGCGGCATCATGAACATGCCGACCACGACCTGGAAGGTCTCGATCCGGCGAATGCACACTGCCGCGAGCACCCCCAGCGCGGTGAAGGCGAACGCGATCAGCGTCAACTCCAGCAGCACCAGCAGCAGTTGCGGACGATATGGGACTCCTGCGGCTCCGGCGACGGCCAGCACCAGCGCGCCGTAGGCCGCCCCCGTGGCGGCTCCCCCGAGGCAGATGCCCGTCAACAACACTCCACGGCGCACCGGCGCGACGAGCATCTGCCGTAGGAATCCCGCCTGGCGGTCCCACACGATGGTGACCCCCACGGCGATCGCGGGCGCCTGCACGGCCATGATCAGCACGCCCGGGAACAGGTACGCGCGGTAGTCGCCGAACCCGTCCGCCGAGCCGCCGACCAGGGAGTCGAGTCCGGTTCCCAAAATGAGCAGGAACATCAGGGGCGTGACCAGCCCCATCGCGAGCCGGACCGGATTGCGGCCGAACCGGATCATCTCGCGCTGCCACAGCACCCGAACGGTGCGTAGATCCCGCGCGGCCTCGATGCTCGCCATGGGTTCACCTCCTCGGTCCGAAGCCGGACGGCGCGCTCGGACCGCCGTCGGCCTCCCGTATCGTGCGGCCCGTGTAGTGCAGGAAGACATCGTCCAGCGAGGGTGCGGTCACCCGCACCGACCGCACCGGCACGTCGAGTTCGGCACACAGTCGGGGCACGAACGCCGCGCCGTCGGCCACCCTCAGCCGCAGACCTCCCTCGTGGACCTCCGCCGTCAGGCCGAACCGCTCGTGTACGGCATGCGCCGCCCGCTCGTCGTCGCCGGTGTGCAGCGTGACCAGATCCGCGCCGACAACGGCCTTGAGCGCGGCGGGAGTTCCCTGCGCCACCAGTTCACCCGCGTCGATGACGGCCATCAGGTCGCAGTTCTCGGCCTCCTCCAGGTGATGCGTCGTCAGGAAGATGGTGATGCCCTGCTCGCGTCGCAGGCGGTGCAGGTGCTCCCACACGGCCGCGCGGGTCTGCGGATCCAGCCCGGTGGTGGGCTCGTCGAGGAACAACACGCGGGGGGCGTGCAGGAGACCCCGGGCGATCTCCAGCCGGCGCCGCATGCCGCCCGAGAGTGTGCGCACCGGTGAGTTCCCGCGCCGTGCCAGGTCCACCAGGTCCAGCAGGGCCGGAATCGTCGTGCGCGAACGCCGTCGCGGGATCCCGAACAGGTCGGCCTGGAATCGCATGTTCTCCTCGGCGGTGAGATCCACGTCGAGCGTCGACTCCTGGAAGATCAGCCCGATCCGGCGCCGCACCTCGTCCGGTTCCGTGCGTACGTCACGGCCGGCGACCCGGGCTTGGCCCAGCGTCGGGCGCACGAGCGTGCACAACATGCCGATGGTGGTGCTCTTACCCGCGCCGTTGGGGCCGAGGAAACCGAAGATCCGGCCCGCCGGGACCTCCAGATCCAGCCCCACCACGGCTTCGGTGTCGCCGTAGAGCTTGCCGAGCCCCTCGGCGCGGATGGCGATCGCATCGTCGACGACCCCATGGGCGGCGGCCGTTCCCTCCTCGGCGGCGATGCTCATGACGACCGCCGGTCGGGACGTCGCACACTGAGCACCGTGTGGAACAGTGCCATGTCGGCGCTCTCCCCGATCGGCACGCCCCGAGCCTCCACCCAGGCGTGCGCGCGGAACGGTTGCGTGCGAACTCCCGTACACCAGTCCGGAGTCACGCCCCGCAGGCGGCACAGCAGCAGCGTGGCCACCGATCGTTGCAGGCATCCCTGACCGGCGCAGCGCGCGCTGACCGACACCACGGCCCGCCTCGCCTCCAGCGTCTCGGCGGCGCCGGCGGGTCGGGTTCCCAGGCCCACCGCCCACAACACCCGGCGCAGCCGCCGCGGCGGGAGGAGCGCCAACGGCCGAGCGACCGCGACCGCCCAGCGTGCCGTGACGTGTCGCTGCCAGGTCAGGGGCACCGGCTGTTCCGCGACGACGGGCATCGTCAATACGCCACCACCAGACGGGCGTCGCGCAGCGCGCGCAGCAGGTTCCGTACGTCGTCATGCGCCCGTGCGGCGGCGGCCGGGGACGTTTGCGCCAATCGGGCCGCCGTGTCGGCCGCGGTGTGACCGTCCAGGAGCAGGCGCAACGTGCGCGCCCCGGTCGGGTTCAACTGCCAGTATCGGCCCTTGCGTTGGTCGAGCAGGACGAGCCCGTCCGGCACCTCCGTTGCGGTGACGTCCGGGGCCAGGGTGATGGTCATCGGAATCCTCCTGTGGCTATCGCGGAACCGGTTGCGACCGGCACGCTTCGGCGGAGCGCAGCCAGCTCTCGCAGGCCAGGGTGTTCTCGAAGGGCGCCAGTGCCGCGGTGTCGGGCTTGGGCCCCAGCAGCGCGGCGCGCAGCGCTCCCGCGTCGACCAGCCCGAGCCGGGACAGGCGCAGGTCCTCACACATCTCCGCGAGCCGGCGCCGATTGTGCTCCACGCCCGCGTGGAACTCCGCGCTGAAGTCGCCCTTGTCGCGCCGGGCCAGGAGTTCGTCGGGTACCAGTCCGCGCAGCGCGGTGGTCAGGACCGGCTTGAAGCCGCCGCGCGACATGCGGTCCCGGGTCCGGACCGACAGGGCCGCCTCGACGACCCGGTCGTCCAGGTACGGTGCGGCGAGTTCGATGCCGAACCGGGACAGGACCGCCCCCATGCCGCGGATCGCGGCCCCGCCGTGGAGTACACCCTCGAGGATCTGGTGCCGGTCCCGATCGGCGTGCAACGGCAGAGGGTCGTCCGCCGCCGCGTCGATCAGCAGCCGGTGTACGGATGTTGCGGCGCTCGCGGAGGCCCAGGTGGGCAGGCGCGGGTGGGGGGCCCAGCCCATGAAGACCTGCGACGGCCGCGGCGCGGGAGCGCGGAGGTCGCGCGCGCCGGCGAGCAGCGCGTCGGCGAAGGAGCCGTTGTCGGTGAGACCGCGGAGGGTGGGGAGCAGGCCCCAGCGGTTCAGCGACCGGCAGCGGAGCACGGCCGGCAGGCCCGTGAGGGGGTGAGTGCGCAGGAGTGTCCGCAGGTGGGTGGGGGTGACGGAGAACAACTCGTCGCCTCCGACGCCCATCAGGTGCACGGTCGCGCCCCGGGCGGCGGAGTCGCGTGCGACGTGTTCCATCCGGGCCAGATTGCGGCTCCATGGGAGTGGACCGTGCGCGCCGTCCACGATGCCCGGATCGGTGACCTCGTCGAGCCAGCCCGGGCCGTCGGCGGGACCGCCCACGCGGTGCCGCGCCGCGGGCAGCAGTGCGGCGGCCCGTTCGGCCCAAGTCGTGTCGTCGTTGGCGGCGTCCACTGGCTGCCAGTGGTGGGTCAGCAGGGTGCCCTCGCCGGCCGCCGCGACGAAGCACAGGCCGGTGGAGTCCAGTCCGCCGGACAGGTCGGCGCTGACCGTGCGTCCGGCCGCGGTACGTACGGCGACGGCGTCGCGGATCACGGCGCGCACGGTGTCGGCAGCCCGGGGCAGCGGGACTTCGGCCGCGGGCGGCTGCCACCAACGCACGGTGCTCCGCGTGCCGCGGGTGTCGATGTCCAGCCGGCAACCGGCGTCGAGTTGGTCGATGCCGGTCCACATGGTGCGGGTGCTCAGCGGCCAGGGTGCCCCAGGGGTCGCCAGGCGCAGCGCCAGGACGTCCCGGTCCAGGGGCGCCCCGACGAGGTGCGCGAGCCGCCGCGGCGAGTCGGCCGCCACGGTGACGCCCGCGAACCGGGTGTGAAAGATCTGTCGGGTGCCGGACAGGGCGCCCTGGGCGCGGATCCGGCCGTCGATCGAAGCAAGGAGGTGGATGCTGCCGGGGAGGGTGCGGGCCACCGCGTCCAGATCGTGCGGTGAGCGGGCACGGGCCAGTTCGCGGGTCGCGGCGTCGATGTCGAGGCGGGTCCGTCCGAACACCACGAGTCGACGGGTGCCGGCCACGAGCACGGTGACGTCCTCGTCCGCCCAATGACCGACCAGCCACGGTCGGGCCGAGGCGTGCGCGATGCACCGCAGTGGGGGTTGTCCGGCGTTCCCGATGGTGATCGACGCCGGCACCGAGACGTCCGGAAGGATCAGAAAGTCCATGGCCTTCTCCAGGCGTGGTGATCCGGTGTGGTTGCGCTACCGGGTCCGAGGGCTACGCGAAGACGCGCACGGTCGGCGGAAGTACGCGGGACGTGCGCGGGGTCCGAGGCGTACCCGGAATGCGCGCGAGGTGCGCGGCGTACCCGGGATGCGCGCGAGGTGCGCGGCGGCCGGAGGATGTGCGGAGGCGCGTGAGACGCCCCCGCACCCGATGCCCCGGCGACCTGCCGACGCGAAGGTCAGCAGGCGAGCGGCGTCGGACCGCCGAAAACGTCGTGCGGGCAACCCCACCAGAGGCCGAGGGTCAGTTCGGTGAAGTCGCCGACCTCGACCAGCGCCGGGGGTTCGTAGCTGTCGTCGTACGTCATGATCTTCTCCATCCCTTGCGTACTGCGGATGTCGCGAGCGGAAGACGTCGATCGGATCGGCGTCCCCTCCTCGTCCGGACCCCCGCCACGCTAGGCCGCCCGTTGTCCCGGGCACCCGGGGCACAGGTCCCACTCGAGTCCCACGACAACCGATCGTGGCGGGACCAGGGCGGCGGCTCGTCGAAGAGTTCGACGGGTCGCAGGAAACCGGCGCAATCGTCGAGCCGTTCCTGCCCGATCAAACGCGCGAATCCGGCGGCGTACCTCGGATCGACCTCCACCCGACGAGAATTCGGGAGTTGCGCCCGGCCCGGTTGCCGAGCGGTCACCGACGCTCCGCGTCCGGATCCGCGAGGGTGAGATCGCTGTCGGCACGACGCGGGGCGGTGCCCGCGGCCACGAACATCGGCAGGGCCAGGAACATCCGGTCGGCTTCCGCGCGTTCGCGCTGCTCGGCGATCCACGCGTCGGCCCGTACGCGAGTCACCGCGCCGGTCGCGCGGGCCTTCTCCGCGAGCCCCGCCACCATGGGAAGCATCGCGGCATCGGTGAAGATCTCCATCCGCGCCTCCACCGTGACATCCCCGAATCCGGCATCCCGAAGCAGATTTCGATAGCGCCGCGCGCTCCGCGGCCCGGCGATCGAATCGGCGCGCGCCCACACGATCGTGCGGGTGAGCGCCGGGTCGTCGGAGTCGATCACGAAGGCGTCCCAGTCCTGACCGACCAGCACGATCCGCCCACCCGGGGTCAACACGCGCCGGGCCTCGACCAACGCCTCCTCAGGCGCGTGCAGTTCGTGGTAGACCTTGTCCGCCAGGTACCCGTCGACGCAGGCGTCCGGCAGCGGCAGCCGCCGCGCGTCGGCACGCCTGAAGTCCCGCTCCGGCCACCGGCTTCGCGCCACCTCGATCATTCGCCCGTCCGGGTCCACCCCGACGACCTCGACGCCGCGCCGGGCCAACTCGTCGACCGCGCGACCCGCGCCGCACCCCACGTCCAACACCCTCGATCCCGGCCCGGCGTCCAGCAACTCGTAGGCTCGCCTGCGTAGTTGTCGGGCGCCCGACAATTCCTCGGCCGCGTCGAGCAGGGCGACGAGAGCAGGCGTCGCGCGTTCTTCGTTCCGTTCCTTGGACATGTCCCCAAGGCTCCGGCTTAATGTCGGCATGAAGTCAAGCGACTCGAACGAGACCCTGAGCATCGGCGCCGTCGCGGGGCGTTTCGATTTGCCCACACACGTCCTGCGCCACTGGGAGACGATGGGTCTGCTGAGCCCGGCGCGCGACACGGCCGGTCGGCGCCGATACGACACCGACGCCCTCACCCGCGTCGCCGTGATCCTGCGGGCCAAGGAAGCGGGGCTGAGCCTGGTGGGCATTCGATCCCTGACCACGGCCGACTCCGCGGCGCGCCGGGAAATCCTGCGCCGGGAAGCCGAGGCCGCGCGGTCCGCGATCGCCGCCGCCCGATCCAGACTCGATCTCATCGAATGCGCCTTGGACTGCGACCACGAGGATGTCGCCCGGTGTCCGCATTTCCGCCGCGTGCTCGCCGACCGGATCGATACCGGGATCCCGTCCCCGTGAACGGTGATCGATGAACGGCAATCGAGGAAGGGGATCGAGGAGGGGATCAAGGAAGGCTGATCGGTGACCCACCCTCGGTTCCGCGCAATTGCGCGACGCCACCTGCGCGTTCGCCGCGGCGCGGGCGTGAATTTCGCCGAGGGCCTTACCTGCGGCCCGCGCGGGCGGAAACACTGGAGGCTCCGGTCCTCGGCATCGTCAGGAGCAGCCCGTGAGGGTGACCATCGGCACGTGGAATCTGGAGAACCTCTTCCGCCCCGGCGACCCGGACGGCCCCGAGGACGACGCGACCTATCGGATGAAGTTGGCCGCGCCGGCGACCACGATCGGCCGGCTCGAACCCGACCTGCTCGGCATCCAGGAAGTCGGCAACCCGGACGCACTCGCCGACCTGGTCGGCCTGTTGCCCGGCCGTTGGCACACCGCGCTGTCCGCCCACCCGGACGAGCGCGGCATCCGGGTCGGCTTCATCGCCCGTACGCCGCTCACCACCGTCGCCGACGTCACCGCGTTCCCCGCCCTGTTCGCGCCCGTGCAGACCCAGGACACCGGCGCCCCGGCGAGCGGCATGGGTCGAGGCGGCCTCGCCGTCACCACGGAACCCGCGGCCGGCCGACCCCTGACCGCGGCCGTCTGCCACCTCAAGTCCAAGCTGCTCACCTACCCCGGCAACCGCCATGCCCCGCGCGACGAAGGCGAACGCGCCCGCTACGCCGCCTACGCCCTGTCCCGGCGCGGCGCCGAGGCGGCCACCATGCGCGCCCTCGCCGACCGACTCCTCGCGGGCGACGGTCGCACCCACGACGTCGTGCTGATGGGCGACCTCAACGACCAGCCGCAGGCCGCCACCACCCAGATCCTGTACGGCCCGCCCGGCTCGCAGATAGGCACACCCGGCTTCACCCACCCCGATCGCGGCGACGCCTCCCGGCTGTGGAACCTCGCCCCGCGCATACCCGAGGACCAACGCTTCTCGCGCGTGTTCGAGGGCCAGGGCGAACTCATCGACCACATCCTGGTCAGCCACGCCCTCCTCGCCCGCGTCGAGTCCGCCGGCACCGGAGCCGACCACCCGCTGCCGTCGGTGAGCGCCCGGCCCGCCGAGCGGCAGGGCGAGCCCGGCTCGGACCACGCACCGGTATTCGCTCGACTCGCCTACTGACCGGGCCGGTCGCCGCCGACGCAACCGCTCCATGAAATCCCCATCGACGTTATTCGTCGTATAAACAATCCTTCGCATCGAATCATTGAATGCGTTTTCGGCATATCCATTACACACCTCGACCGTGACCGACAAACCGGTTGCATGGATCCGGAATATCGACCTATATTGATTCCGCCAACTCGCCCGCCCGGAAGTCGAGACGGATTCAATGCGCACCGATTCCAATGCACGAACCGTGGTCGTCTCCGGTGTGGAATTCGGCTGGGGCAGTACGGGAAAACTCGGCGCGATCCTGTCGGCCGCACGAGAACGATCGGCCGAGCCGCTGCGCTTCGTCGGCCTGGCCTCCGAACTCGGCCGCCCCGTGTTGTCCGAACACGCCATCGACCGCTGGTACGACCTGCCGGACGCCGAAGAGGACGTACCCGCCGGCATCGACGCCATCGCCCGATCGGAACGGGCGGCGGCCGCGGTGGTCGTCCTGGACGGTGCGCTCGCGAAGACGCTGGAGGCGTCCGGCGTACCCACCGTGTTCGTGGACAGCCTGCCCTTCCTGTGGACCGAGGGCGACCGGGCCGCGCTGCCTCTGGACGCCACGGCCTACTGCGCGCAGAAGTGCGTCGAACTTCCCTCCGAGTGCCGGGACGTACTGGCGTCCGTCCGATCCCTGCGCTGGGTGGAGGCCGTCGTCGCCGCACCGTCGGTCGCCGGGCCGAGCGCACCCGTCGCCGGCCCGTACCGCACGGCTGTGGTCAGTCTGGGCGGTCTGCGCGCGCCTTCCCTCGCCGACTGGACGGCTTACCCGCGCATCGTGGTTCCGGCCGTCCTGGAGGCGCTCGCCGCGTACGGGATCCACGAGGTGCACGTCGCCGGGAACCTGCCCGCAGATCTCGCCGGGCAGCTCGTGGACGCGTCGATCACACCCCCGCGAGTGAGCACGGGGGCGCTCGCGCACGGCGAATTCCTGGATCGGGTGGCCGGCTGCGACGTCCTGCTCACCTCCCCGGGACTGACCACGCTGCTCGAGGCCGGCCGGTTGCGCGTGCCCACCATCTGCCTGCCGCCGCAAAACCTCAGCCAGATCTTCAACGGACGATTCCACAGCCGTGCGATCGGCGCCGAGACCCGAATCGCCTGGCCCAAGGGGGTGTTCACCGAGGAGGAGGCGCTGTCGCTGCGCACCCGCGGCGAGGACCACGCCTTGGAACTGATCTACGCGGCGATCGCCGCGGTGGCCGCCGACCCGGACGGCCGGAGAACGACCGTCGCACTTCGCGACGACATCCTGACCGCGCTGCGCGGCCCCGCCGACGGCACCGACTGGGGCGCGCTGACCGCGACCGTCGGTGTCGACGGAGCGGCCCAGGTGGCCGACGCCCTGCTCGCGATCCTGCCGGGCGCGCCCGGACCCGCCTGACCCTCGCCTCGACCCGCCCTGCCCTCACCTCGACCCGTCCTGCCCGCGACCGGCCCGAAGGGGTCCCCCTGTGCGTGAGCGTCACCGATATCTCTTCGTCAGGATCCTGGAAGCCTGCAACGCCGACTGCTTCATGTGCGATTTCGCGCTGTCGCGCGACACGTTCCGTTTCTCCCGGGAGGACTTCGAGGATCTGTTGCCGAAGGCCCGCGACGCCGGCGTGGCCTATGTGCGGTTCACCGGCGGCGAACCGCTCATGCATCCGGACGTGGTCGAACTGGTGCGCTCCGGCACGGCGGCGGGAATGCGGATGTCCCTCATCACCAACGGCTCGATGTTGCCGAGGATGGCCGAGAGCCTCGCCGAGGCGGGCCTGGCCCAGGTAATCGTCAGCCTGGACGGCGCGTCCGCCGAGACCCACGACGTCTACCGCCGTTCCCCCGGCATGTTCGACAACGGGCTGCGCGGACTGCGCGCCGCCGCGGACCTCGGGATCCTGCCCAGGGTCAACACCGTGGTCGGGCCGCACAACTACGGCGAAATGCCGCTGCTCCAGGAGGTGTTGACCCGCGCCGGGGTCCGACAGTGGGAACTGTCCGCGCTCAAACTGGATCGCAGCATCACCTACCCCGATCCCGACGACGTGCGCCGGGTGGGCGACCGCGTCTACGACGCCGATCCGAACTCCCTGCTGGTGCCGATGGGCAAGCGCTTCTACGGCGACGACCCGGAGGAACAGGCTCGCTATTTCGCCGAATCGGTCACCCCGCGCGCGTCGCTGCCGCAGTGCCACGTCACCGACGACGTGATCTACATCGACGGCAAGTACGGGCGGATGTACGCGTGCAGTTGCATTCCGCACCGCGAGGGCGAGGACGGCCCGGGCGGAGCGCCGCTGCGCCAGGCGGGGGTGATCGGCCTGGACACACCGGCGTTCCGTGAGCACGCCGACTTCTACCGCGAACGCGGACCCCTGGTGTGCAACGGCTGTTCCACCACGGCCGCCGGCTACAGCGACGACGTCGCCCGGCTGGGGTCGGTGAACCCATGGCAGTACTGACTCCCCGGGAAGGGCCGGACACACGACGGCCGGACCCGCGACGAACGGCCACCGACGGGTCCGAACTCGGGCCCTCCGAGCCGACTCGCCGAATCCTGCTGGTCTCGCGTGACGACCACCTGGACTCGCTGCTCGCCCGGCGACGCGTCGCCGCCCATCTCGGCGACCTGCGACCCGTGCACGACGCGACCGGGCGACCACTCCCGGTCCCGGACGTGGCCCTGGTCTGCGACGACGAGGCAGCCACGAACCGGCTGTTGGAATCGGGCGTACCGGTCGTGCACCTGACCTCGGGTCACGAGGGTACGACCGGGACGACCGCCATGACCGGGACGACCGCGGCAAGCGGGACGACCGCGGCGGACGGCGCCGCCGGCCGGGCACTGCATCGCGTCCACCGACCCGGTTGGCTGCCCGACCCCGCAACCACGTCAACAGCCCCGCGCCCCAATGGTGTTCGGCCCACCGGGCTGCTCGCCCCCGCCCGCTCCGCCCGCAAGCGCGAACGCGCGGGAACCCTGCTGTTGTTGTCCGCGTGGGACGTGCCGGACGCCGAGGCGGACACGTTCATCACCGGGACGCTGCCCACGCTGGTCCGGGAGGCGCTGCGTCGCACCGGCCGATGCGACGTGGTCGGCGACACGCGGCTGACGCCGATCCGCGCCGCGCTGGCGGGACTTGCCGGCCGCCCGGAGGTGCGGGTGAGCCGCGCGGTCGACGTCGACGTGGACGCGCTGCACGCCGGGGCCGAGGTGTTCCTGGCCGCGCCGACCCTGGGTGCCCTGGCGCTGGCCCAAGCTCGGCGCGCACCCCTGGTGTTCCTGCCCGCGCTGGGCGACACCCAGCGCGATCTGGCCGCGCGCGTACGACACCTGGTTCCGGTTCCGCCCGCCGACGATCCCGAGGACGACGCGATGTGGGTACCGCCCGCGCGCAACGCCACCGCGCTGTGGAGCGTGCTCGACCCCGACCTGGACGACCTGCGCGGCGCGCAACGCGTCGCCCGTACGCTCCGCCAACTCTCGCTCGCCCCACTGTGAACAGCCCAATGTGAACAGCCCACTGTGAACGGCTCCACTGAACGGCCCGCCGTGAACATCTCGCCGTAGGCATCTCGCACGGACATCTCGCCGTGGACGCCTCCTCCGAACGGCCCGCGACACCGCGAACCACCCACCGCCCCACGACGCCGGCACGGCCGCCACCTGCGCCCCGGCCGAACGCCTCGCGTCGTCGAAGGCCCGTCAACCCTGGAGTCCGCCATGTCCGCCACGCCCCTCGAAGCCACCACCTCGGTCGATCCCAGGATCGCGCGACCCCGCGTCCCCGACACGGACTGGGACGACTGGCGTTGGCACATGCGGCGACGCATCACCAACGTCGACAAGGCCCGACAATGGATCAACCTCAGCCCCGACGAGGAGAAGGCGATCGCCGGGGTGGCGGGCAAGTACCGCTGGAGCGTCACGCCGTACTACGCCTCGCTGATGGATCCGGACGACCCTCTGTGTCCGGTCCGGCAGCAAGCCGTGCCCGCCGCCGGGGAGTTGATGGAGTTCTCCGGTGCCGAAGTCGACCCGGTCGGCGACACGTACTACCGCAAGACCAACCGTGTCGTGCACAAGTACCCCGACCGGGTGATCATGCTGATCACCGAGGCGTGCCCGGTCTACTGCCGGCACTGCACCCGCAAATTCCACACCACCGACGTCAACGGCACGTACTTCCGGGACGACGAGGGCGAGTCGTTCGACGAGGATCTGCGCTACATCGCCGACCACCCGGAGATCCGGGACGTGTTGCTGACCGGCGGGGACCCGCTCTCCTATCAGGACGGCAAGCTCGAGGAGATCATCGCCGGGCTGCGGGCGATCCCGAGCGTGGAGATCATCCGGATCGGCAGCCGTTTCCCGGTCCTGTTGCCACAACGCATCACCGACGACCTGTGCGCGATGCTCGCGCGCCACCACCCGGTGTGGGTGAACACCCATTTCAACCACCCGAAGGAGATCACCCCGGAGGCGACCGCGGCGGTGGACCGCATGTTGCGCCACGGGATCCCGGTGGGCAACCAGACCGTGCTGCTGCGGGGCATCAACGACGACGTCGCCACCATGCGCACCCTGATGACGGACCTCCTGCGCATCCGGGTGCGGCCGTACTACCTCTACCACTGCGACAACGTCACCGGCGTCTCGCACTTCATGACCTCCGTGGCCAAGGGCTGGGAAATCATGGAGGGCCTACAGGGTCACATCACCGGCTTCGGTGTGCCGCAATACGTGCTGACCACCAGGATCGGCAAGATCCCGATCGCACAGCCGTACTTCACGGTCACCCCGGAGGGCCTGCGCCTGCGCAACTTCCGGGGCGAGGAGATGCTCCTCGACACCACGGCATGCCCGATCACGGAGGCGGACGCACGATGACCCTGGACAAGCGTCTCGGACAACGTTTCCTGCCCTACGGCGCGAACTACCTCGACTGGTCCGACATGGCGGAACTGCGCGAGGCGATCGACCACCGGGTGCTGTTCCGCTACCAGACGGAAACCGAAAGCATGGCCTCGCGGTTGGAACGTGAGACCTGCCGACACCTGGGCGCCGCCCACGCGTTGGCCGTGCACAACTGCACCGAGGCGCTGCGGCTCGCGCTGATCGCCACCCGCCCGTCCATCGGCGACCGGGTGTACATCCCCGCCGTGACCTTCGTCGCCGTGGCCGGCGCGGTGTTGTCCTGCGGCCTGATCCCGGTGCTGGTCGACACCGACGACTCGTTGTCGTTGGACCCCACGCTGCTGCCGCCGGACGCCGAGCGGGTGATCGTGGCCCACATGGAGGGCACGGTGGCGCCGCTGCCCCAGGGCGTGCGGTACGTGATCGAGGACTGCGCGCAGTCGCTCGGCGCCCGCTTCCCGGACGGACGCGCGGTGGGAACCGCGGGCTATGCGGGGACCTTCAGCTTCCACCACAACAAGGTGCTCACCTCGGGCGAGGGCGGCCTGGTGGTCACCAACGACGAGCAGGCGTGGGCAACGATGCGTTGCTATCACGACCACGGCTCGGCGCGCGTACCCGGCCGCTATCCCACCTGGAACCAGGACGCCTACTACGGCGAGAACTTCGTCACCAGCGAGCAGGTCGCCGCCGTCCAGTGCCAACAGTTCCGCCATCTCGGCGAGCTCCTGGACGGGCTGGAGCGCATGTACGCCATCGCGATGCGCGAACTCCCCGACCGCGCGGACCTGGAGGTACGGCCGCGCGCGGCAGGCGACGTGAAGGTCAGTCTGCGCTTCCGCTGCCGCGACCGCGCCCTGCGCGACGCCGCCGTGGCCGCGCTGACCGCCGAGGGCATCGCCAACTGGACTTTGAACAAGTACCTGTTGCCCGAGCATCCGGTGCTCACCGGCCGGCGCTCGCTCTACGCCGACGGCTTCCCCTGGAACCACGCCCCCGAGGGCTCGCTCGCGCTCAGCCACGACGGATTCGTGCGCACCCGGGACCGGTTGGACCGCACCCTGTGCGTACCGCTGTCCCCGGAGTTGCCCGAGTCCGAGCAGGTCGGCGCGGTCAAGGCGATCCGGCGCGTGCTGGAGGCGGTGTGAGCCCGCGTCCCGTGCTGCTGATGGTGGACGACCGGGCCTCCTCGTTCACCCGCTACGCGGCCCGCGCGCTGTCCGAGAATCTGGTGCTGCTGCGCTTCGCCGAGCTTCGCGGCGACCTGCGCGAGGACTACCTGCGCGAGACCGCGCACCTGCCGGCGTTCTGGGTCCGCGAAGGGGTGTCCCTGGCGGAGGAGGCGCAACGCTACCGGGAGTGGGCGGCGGAACTGCGGGAGCCGCCGACCCGGTTCTGCAATCCCTCCGAGCCGCGCCAGCACGTCGCGCATCGCTTCGCCGCCTTGGTCGGGTTGCCCCATCTGGACGAACGCCAGGTGGGCTGGGTGCGCGACAAGGTCGCCATGAAGGAGCGGTTCCGCGAACTGGGTCTGCGTACCGCCGCGTTCGCCCAGGTGCGGTCGGCCGCGGAGGTGGAGCGGTTCGCCGCGCGCTACGGGCGGCCGCTCGTCCTCAAGCCGGTGGACTCGTTCGCCTGCGTGGACACCTATCTGCTCCCGGGACCGGCCGCCGCGGCCGAGATCGACTACGGCACCCGGGACTTCATGGTCGAGGAGTATCTCGGCGGCACCGAGTGGGAGGTGTGCGGGCTCATCCACGACGGGGAGGTGCTGACCGCCTGGCCCAGCGCGATGCCCTGCCGTCCGCTGGACATCGTGGACGGCGCGATGAACGCCAACATCAGCGTCGGCACCGACGAGGGTCCTCCGGTGGACCTGCGCGAGTTGCTCCAACGCATCGTCACCGGCATGGACATCGACCACGGGTACGCGCACATGGAGTTCTTCGTGGTCGACGGGCAGGTGTTCGCGGGCGAGATCGGGATCCGGTTGGCGGGTTGCGAGATCCCGGCCAACCACGGACACGCCTACGGATTCGACGTGTTCGCGGCCACGCTGGACGTCTACCTGGGCCACCGCCCACGCCTGGACTACCGCGAACGCCGCTGCGCGGGCGACCTGCTGTTGCCCCTGCCCGGATCGGGAACCGTGCGCCGCGTCACCTCGGCGGACGAACTCCTGCGCCTGCCGGGCGTCGTCGAGGCGGTCCTGCGCGCCGGCGTCGGCGACACGGTGGCGGCCCGCCGGGCCTCGCACAACGCCTCGGGCCACGTCCATGTCGTCGGCGACTCGATCGCGCGGGTCGAACAACGCATGCGGGCCGTCCTGGACGCCTTCACGATCGAGGTGGTCCCGGCCCGCGAGCCCGATCCGGTGGCCCGATGAGCGCCGATCCGCGCCGAGACGGCGAACCCGCGTCCGCGCAGAGCCCACCGGAACCACCGGCGCCCTCCGGGACCGGCGGCCTGCTCGGGCGCTTCCGCGACCTGCTCACCCGCCCGCAGGTCGCCCCGGCGGCCGGGTGGAGCGTCGTGGCCAGGCTGCCCGTCTACCTGATGTCCCTGGCCATGGTGCTGACCATCCGCGAACAGGGCGGCAGTTACGCGCAGGCCGGCCTGATCGCCGCGCTGTACACGCTCGGCATGGCCCTGGGCAGCCCGCTGATCGCCCGTCACCTCGACCGCAGCGGCCGCCGAGGCGTCCTGGTGGTCACCGGCCTCGCCTACCCGGCGGCGCTCGCGACGCTGGTGTGGGCCACCCGGCCGGGCTCGTGGGCGCAGCCCGTCCTGGCCGTCGCCGCGGGTGTCGCGCTCCCGCCGACGAACGCGTGCATGCGCTCGTTGTGGGCGCGCATGCCGCTCACGGACGAGGAACGCGAGACCGCCTACCTGTGGGAGGCGCTGCTCACCGAGGTCCTGGTCATCGGCGCGCCGCTGATGCTCGCGGCCCTGATGTGGTCCGGATCCGCCGGGACGGCGCTGACCACGGTCGCCGTCATCGGCGGCGCGGGAGCCCTCGGCCTGGCCTGTGTCCGGCTGCCCGCGAGCACCGAAGCCGCGGCCCCGACCGGCCCGCACACGGCCGGCGCCGACGCCTTGGGCATACCGCGCCACCCGCTGCGCGATCCCTCGATGCTGGTGCTCCTGGGCGTGATGACCGCGTGCGCCGTCCCGATCGGACTGATGACGCTCGCCATCCCGGCCTTCGTGTCGGCCCACGGATCACCGGACGGCACGGGTGTGGTCTACGCGTGCTGGGGCGTCGGCAGCGCGGTGGGCGCCCTGTGGTTGGGGCGTGCCCCGTCGCGGATCCCGATGCGGGTGCGCTTCCCGCGCCTGGTGCTGGCCTTCGCGGCCGGCACGGGACTGGCCGTGCTGAGCACCTCCCCGCTGACCCTGGCGATCGCCCTGGCCGTCGGCAGCATGCCGATCGCCCTGGTGTCGGCGGCCGAGATGACCCTGGTCGGCGCGCTCGCGGACAAGCGTCTGCTGGCGCGGGCGTTCACCTGGGCGTCGCTGGCCACCGTTCTGGGGGACGCGGTGGGCCAGCAGGTCGGCGGTCTGCTGATCGAACCGATCGGCCCGCGCGGCGTGTTCACCCTCGCGTTCGGCGTGGCCCTGGCGGGAGCGGGACTGGCCTTCGCGGGCCGCCGGTTGCCGGTGCCCGATGCCGCCGCCCCCGCGCGGTGCGCGACCTGATCGCCGCCGACGGTGCGTGAAGCCCGTCCGCCCCACCCCGGCCGACCCGTTCCCGGCCGGGTCAGCCCACAGAACACGAGGTCACCCGTCATGAACGCCCCCGTCGTCACCGAAGCACACGACCGCCCGGATGCAATCCCGGCCCCTGCGCTGTTCGGTGTGCTCGACTTCGAGCAACTGCCGCAGGCGGTTGCGGAGTTCCTCGCCGCACCCGCGCACACTCCGATCCCCGTGCCGGGCCTGGGACGCCCGGATCTCACACACGCCGTCGACCTGGCCGCCCGCCTGTACGCCGGCGTCGAACTCCCGCGACCGCTGGATGTCGGAGTCCTGCTCGGCCCACGTGACCTGCCCGACGGCGTACCGGCGCTCGCCCGCCCGCTCGCCCGTACCTGGGTGGCCGAGGAGGAACTGGCGGACGCCGCCGAGTTCCGGCGGCGCCACCCCGGAACGCTGCTGATGGTCGGCTGCTACGACCGGCTCAACCTGGATCCGGTCCGGGCGTTGTTGCTGCTGACCACCTACCGTGACCGGGAGCCCGGACTGACGCTGCTGAGCGGACGCGACGCGGCCTCGGTGGCCTGGAACGTGGCCAAGCAGTACGCGACCGCCGCGACCGGCGTCCACGCGATCGGGCTGTTCACCGACACCGACCGGCCGCCGCACCCGGACGGCGTCCGGGTCTTCGACGACCGCGACTTCGAACGCGTCGACATCCAGGCCGAAATCCTCGGCACGCGCTGGCGCCGAGTGGCGTTCCAGGGCCACGGCAAGGACGACAGCGTCAACCTCGGCGAGTTCACCATCTGCGGTTTGAACCCCGCCGCCCCCGCCCGCGCGGGACTGCTCGGCCCACGCTGCGCGTACGGACTGCCCTGCTACAAGCCCGAGGACAAGCTGGTCCCGCTCAATCGGGTGGAAGCCGTCGAGGTGGTGCTCAGCGCCTGCAACAGCGGCCCGCTCGCCGATCTCGCGCTGTACGACCCCAGGTACCAACTGCTGCTCAACGCCCTGGACGGCCCGGCCCGCACCGTCGTCTCCGCGGTCTCGGTGCACGATTCCGACCGGCCCGAGAACGTCGCGTGGATGCGCGCGGCCCTGTCCGGCGCGGACTCCGTGGACACCCTCAACGCCAGCCTCGCCGGGTCGCACCCCTACCCCGCGTTCATGCGCTTCGGCCTCCCGCAGGGCGACGCGCCCGCCGCACCGCCGCCCGCCGAGCACCGCCCCGACCCGCTCGTACTGACCGTGGGACGACGCCTGACCACCCTGCTCGGCTCGGAACTACTGCCGCACAACCACGCGTTGCGCCCGAGGCTGGTCAAGCTCGCGCGCAAGGTGGACCTGTGGGTGTCCCGCCCTACCCATCTCGCCGACCAGTCGCCCGACGAGATTCGCTCCTCGCTCACGGCGGACCTGCAATCGCTCGACCACGTGATCACCGAACAGGTCGCGGCGAACCCCGAGAACGAGATCATGGGTTACCCCGCGCACTTCGGGGACCGCAGTTCGCTGGACCCGCACGTGCGCGAGGTGACCTGCCATTGCGGTCGTCCCGCCCAGGAGTTCACCCGGCGGGGCCTGCTCCCGCACGTGTCGGACACGATCTGCGCGGTCTGCATGCGCTGCGGCGACGTCACCTTCCGGGTCCCCGACGCCCCTTCCCTGCTGGCCTACGCCTCCGACGAGGTCGAGCAGGGCGGCGTGCTGGAGGTGCGCGCCGCCCTCACGGTCGCCCGTACCGGACCCGTGCGGCTGGGGCTGTTCGTACCCACCTACCTGCGCGAGGACACCACGGTGGAACCGGGCGTGGTCAGGATCCGGGCCGGGCACGACCGGCCTCAGGACGTGGCCTTCCGGGTGCGCTTCGCCGCCGACACCGCGCCACAGGCGTACTACTTCACCGTCTTCGCCGTCCAGGACCTCGCCGTCTCCACGGCCCGCCGGCACTTCGGCGTCGTGCCGCGCCGTACCTGAGCCGAACCCGACTCCCGACCCCGCCACAGCAAAGGACGAATGCGATGGAAACCCGTTCCAAGCCCGAGATCGAACTCGTCGAGACCGACGGCGAAGTGACCCTGAACATCGGCGGCGAGCAGGCGATGCAGGCCTGGGAGCGCGATCTGATGTGGGCGAGCGCCGACATGTTGTGCGAGTACGGCCGGGACTTCTACGAAGTCGGCCTGGGCCTTGGGCTGTCCGCACTGCGGATCGCGGGCAACCCGGCCACCCGCAGCCACACCGTGCTCGAACTCTTCGGCGAGGTCGAGGACCTCTTCCGGAGCCGGCACCCTTCGCTGCCCGACAACCTCGCCATCGAGCGCGGCGACTTCTTCGAGCGGGTCTTCGAACTGCCCTCGGAGAGCCTCGACGGGATGTTCTTCGACCCGGCCCTGGACATGGACGTCTGGAAGGACGAGGCCCTGTGGGCCAAGACCATGCCGGAGGTCGTCCGGGCGCTGCGCCCCGGCGGGGTGTTCATCCCCTTCTTCAGCACCAAGCCGGAGCTGCGTTGGCAGTACCTGCCGCACTTCCGGAGCATCCGGGTCGAGTCCCACCCGTACCGGGCGTACGACACCACCGAGTACACCTACGGCACGAGCGGCCAGGCCTACATCCAGTGTTTCCGCAAGACCTGATCACGAGCCGGTGCCGCCCGCCGGCCCGGCGCCCGCGGCCGGCGGCGCGCCCCACGGCGTCGCATCTCGTCCCATGCCATCCCCACGGCCCCAATCCGGAGGCAGCCGTATGACCACCGCCCCCTCTACCGACTACCTGTGCGGCCTCGACGTGGCTTCGCTGTTCCTGGCCGGACCCTTCATCCAACTCTTGGACCCGGCCACGGGGGAGATGCCCGAGCACGCACGGGCCCCCTTCGACATCCTGATCAAGCACTTCGAGGCGCGTGGGCTCGCCGTCCACAACGCGCACCGCCGCGAGGCGTGGGGCGCGGAGCTGATGCGTCCGGACCAGTGCACCCGGCTGGACCAGGACGAGATCCGCAAGGCCGACGTCTTCGTCGCGCTCCCGGGCTTCCCCGCCTCGCCGGGCACCCACATCGAGGTGGGTTGGGCCAGTGCCTTCGACAAACCCATCGTGCTGATGCTGGAGCGGGGCCGGGAGTACACGTTCCTGGTCCAGGGGCTGCACACGGTGGCCACCGTGGAGTACGTGGAGTACACGGACGTCGCGGAAGCCCTGCCCGAACTCGACCTGGCACTGCACCGGGCGGTGTCGCGCCACCGCGAGACGACCCGCACGGGCTGACCCGCGCCGCCATATCGGCAGGCGGCCGGGTCACGTCCGGCCGCCTGCCTCCGAACGCCGCCGACCCGACGGGGATCAGCCGATGAGAATCGCCACGGCCGTGCTCACCGCCGTCGCCGTGTTGCTCGGCGGGGTCGGCGCGAGCTCCGGAGCGGGCGCCGGCCCCGGCCCCGTCGTGGGCGTCGCGTCGGTGCGCGACGAGGTGCCGGCCGCGGACGCGGTCCGGACGCCGGCGGAGAGGGTGTGGACGGCCGCGGACCGGGTGCGAACACCCGCGGCGCCCTCGTACACGGTCGACCTCGCCGCCGACGCCACGGGCCGTGTGTGGACCGGCCATGAGCGGGTGGGCTTCACCAACGCCTCGGTCGATCCGCTCCCCGAGGTGTACCTGCGGTTGTGGGACAACGCGCACGGCACGTGTGCGGCGCCGCCGATCACGGTCTCCGAGGTCACCGGCGGCACCCCGGTGGCCCTGTCCGTCGACTGCACGGCCCTGCGGGTCGTCCTGCCCAAGCCGCTCGGCCGCGGCGAGCGCACCTCGATCGCCTTCGATCTGCGGATCGAAGTCCCGGACCGCGTCGACCGGTTCGGCCACGACGGCGAGTACGCCGTACTCGGCAACGCGTTGCCACTGCTGGCGATTCGGGACGCCGCGGGCACGCATCTGGACCCCTATACCAACCACGGCGAGTCCTTCTACTCCCTCGCCGCGGACTTCGACGTCACCCTCGACCACCCCGCGCGGCTCCGGGTGCCCGCCACCGGCACCTCGGTCGAGTCCCCGGGCGCGCCCGGTCGTACGGTCACCATCGCGACGGCGCGCGAGGTCCGGGACTTCGTGTGGGCCGCGGGGCCGTTCGCCGGCGTCTCCGGCACCTCCGCCGGCGGGGTCCGGATCAACGTCCACGCGGACGCCGGCATCGACCCGTCCGACGCCCGGGCCATGCTGGACGTCGCGCTGACGAGCGTCGACGCCCACGCCGGGCGCTTCGGTGCCTACCCGTACGCCGAACTGGACGTCGTCCTGGACGACGATCTGTGGTTCAGCGGCATGGAGTACCCGGGCTTCGTCCTGGACCGGGTCCGGTCCACGGCACTCGTCCACGAAATCGCGCACCAGTGGTGGTACGGGATCGTCGGCAACGACGAGTACAACGACCCCTGGCTGGACGAGTCGTTCTCCGAGTACGCCACCGACCTCGCCCTGGGCAGGACCGGCGACGGTTGCCGAGACGGCTTCTCCTGGGCCGCGCCGACGGAACGGATCACCGACTCGATGCGGTACTGGGACGCCCACCCGTCCCGCTACGAGGCCGTCGTCTACGACTACGGCAAGTGCGCACTGCACGAGCTGCGGCGACTGATCGGCGATGCCCCGATGGAGGCGCTGCTGCGCCGGTATGCCGCGGACCACTGGTACGGGATCTCCACCACGGCCGGGTTCAAGCGCGCGGCCCAGGCGGCCACCACCCACGACCTGACACCGTTCTGGGCACGGCACCGCATCGACGGTTGAACCGGCCTGCGCGGCCGCCCGGGCACGAACCGGGTTTGTCAGTCGCGGTGTTCCGCTCCGGTCTCCAGGTTGCGGGTGATGCGTTCGAGGACGCTCACCGCGATCCGATATTCCTCGTCGGTGATGCCGGCCGTCGACAACTGGCGGAAGGTGCCGACACGTTCGGCGACCTCGGCGAGCCGAGCGCGGCCGTCGTCGGTCAGGGCCAGCCTGCTCGGTGCCGGGCGGGAGACCCAGCCGTCGGCCAGGACCGTCTCGACTGCGGCGGTCAGGTCGGCGACGTCGGCGTTGGCGGCCAGGACGGTGCGCACGTCGGTGTCGGTGGCCCGCGGGTTTCCCTGCACGACGTTGAGGACCTGCCAGGCGAGCCGGGTGAGGCCGAACTCGGCCACCATCGAGTCCATGGCGGCGGTGATCGCCTTGTCGGTGCGGTTGAGCCAGTAGCCGATGGGCTTCATGTCCTGCTCCCGAGTGGATCGGCGATGCCGGGGTCGAGCGGGCGACGGGACGAACGGGCGTGCGGCACGTGCTCGTTCGCTCAGCGGCCGGTGAAGGCGGCGGCGTTCTCGCGGGTCCACTGTTCGAAGGTGCGGGCTGGGCGGCCGAGGAGGGACTCGGTGGTGTCGGCGATGGCCGCGGGGCCGTGGTCGGCGGCTTCCCACAGGTCGAGCAGCGAGGAGACCATCGGCGCGGGCATGTGGTGGCCCATCTGCTGCTCGGCCTCGGCGCGGGTGATCCGCTCGACGGGGATCTCACGGCCGATGGTGCCCGCGAGGACGGCGAGTTGCTCGCGGAAGGAGAGCGATTCCGAACCGGTCAGGGTGACCCGGCGGCCGGTGAGGGAGTCGCCGGTGAGCGCCTCCACGGCGATGTCGGCGATGTCCTCGGGGTGGATCGGGGCGATCCGCGCGTCCGGGTAGGCGAGTTGGATCGGCATCGCCTTGCCGATGAAGTACGCCCAGCCGAGCGCGTTGCTCGCGAAGGCGTCGGGGCGCAGGAATGTACAGGAGAGGTCCGAGTCGGCGAGCGCACGCTCGACCCGGAGGCTGTGGCTCGCGAGCGGGTCGTTCTCGGCGCCCGGGCCCAGGACCGAGGACGAGGACAACAGGACGACATGCTCGACGCCGGCCGTGCCGGCGGCCTTGATCAGCTCGTCGATGCCGGCGGGCTCGGGATACAGAAAGACCTGGCGAACGCCGCGAAGCGCGGCTTCGAAGGTCTCGGGACGGTCGAGGGCGAGCTCGGCAACCTCGACGCCGGCCGGAACGGTCAGCTCGGCGGGGTTGGCACTGGCGGCGCGCAACGCGTGTCCGGCGGAGTGCAGGCGCTCGATGATCGCGCGACCGACCTTGCCGCGGGCGCCGGTGATGAGGATGGTCATGGAAAGGCCCCGTTCGTTTGCTCTCGGATGATCTGCACGTTCGATGGTCTGAAGGTTGCGGTCTGCACGTCGCTTCGACCGTGCCAACATATGCATGCTGTCATGCATACGTTTTCGCGTCAACACATGTCTTCGGTTGGTCACGTATGTGTACGATGAGGACATGACGAAGCACGAGCCGCGCACAGCCGACGAGCTGCTCGACGCCGTGGGCCCGGCCTTCGGGAAGCTGCGGCGCTCCTCCCTCCTGGACGTCGAAAACCCGATCTCCCAAAAGGACTTGAGCCGCACCCTGGTACTCAACATCGTCCTGGAGGCCGAACAGGACGACGCCCGCGAGGTCACCGTCGGCGCGGTGGCCGACCACCTGAGCGTGGATCCGTCGGTGGCCAGCCGCATGGTCTCCGACTGCATCTCCGCCGGCTACCTGATCCGCGCCGCCTCCCAACAGGACGGCCGCCGCACGGTCCTCCACCTCAGCCCCGACGGCATCGACCTGATGAAGCGCTTCCGCCGCCACCAACGCTCGGCCTACGAATACATCACCGCCGACTGGCCCGCCCAGGAACGCCTCGACTTCGCCCGCCTCATGCTCAAATACGTAACCTCCCAAAACACCCTCCGCCACAACCCCCCAACCCCCAAGCCCCACACCTGATCCCACACCGAAGAGCGTGTACGTCGGCTCGGTTGGGCTAGGGTCTCCCGGACGCCGGAAGCTTGGGGGAACGCATGCCGCGAATACCGTGGGACGACCCGATCGCACTTCCGGTGGGCGCCGCCGCCGACCGGTGGCTGACCGTACGGCCCGAGCGGACCGTTCTCGGCGTCATCCACAACGTCACCTCGGCGACCCGCCTGCTCGATCTTCTGCGGCTCTTCGAGGGCGACACCCGCATACAGACGGTCTTCACGTGCACGGGCTCCTCGGCCTTCGAACACGGGATTCCGGAATTCGTTCGCGACCACGGGCTCGTGTGCCTTCCCTGGGCTCAGGCGATTGCCACGAAGTTCGACCTGGCCATCACGACGAGTCGCGGCGGAGATTTGCATCGGATCAATGCGCCGATCATCGGTACGCCGCACGGAATGGGCTACAACAAGATCCTGCGGCAGGAGGCCGGAAGCAGCCCACGGCCGCGCGAAACCGCGAGTCCGGGAAGTTTCGGCCTGACGGCGGAGTGGCTCACGCACGACGGTGCGGTCGTCCCGTCGGCCGTGGTCCTGTCCCACGACGAGCAGTTGTCGCGACTCGCCGAAGGTTGCCCGGAGGCATTGCCCTCGGCCGTTGTCGCCGGTGACCCCTGCCTGGACGAGTTACGGGCCGGCCTGCCGTTTCGCGACGACTATCGGGCCGCCTGGGGGATGCTTTCGGGCCAAAAGCTGGTGGTCGTCTCGTCCACTTGGAGCCGGGAATCGCAGCTCGGGAAATCCCGAGACGTCCTGCGGCACGTGCTGGCGACGCTGCCCCGCGACGAATTCCGCGTCGCGGCGGTGATCCATCCCAACGTCTGGTACGCCCACAGTCCCTGGCAGGTGCGTTCCTGGCTCGCTCCCCTGCAATCCGCCGGGTTGACGCTCGTGCGTCCCGAGGGTGACGGATGGAAGGCCGCGCTGGTGGCGGCCGACGCGCTCATCGGCGATTACGGCTCGGTGACCTTCTACGGCGCCGCTCTCGGACTGCCCACCCTCCTGTCCGGAATTCCCGCCGACGGCACCCTGGCCGAAAGCTCCCCCATCGCCCGACTGCTTCCGCTGCTGCCACGCGTGGACGCGACGCTACCCCTGCCGCGTCAACTCGACGCGGCCGAGCGTCGCCTGCGCACAGATCCGGCCGTCGCCGAGGTCACCGCCAACGCGACCTCCCTACCCGGCGGATCCGCACGCACGCTGCGCACGTTGTTCTACGACCGGCTGGGCCTGAACGAACCGGCGGAACCGGTGGTGGTGCGGCCCGTCGAAGTGCCCGATGCCCGGTCCGTGGTCGAGTCGCGGCGATCACCCGTGGCGCCCGCGTCGATGTCGGCCGTCACCTTCGAGGGGGACGTCGTGGCGTTGCGCCGCTACCCCGCGCACCTTGCCGGCGGAACCGACGCACACCTGACCGACGCTCATCTCGTGGTCGACGAGGCGGAGCCCGACGACCGCCTCCGACTTCGGGCCGATGTCGTCGTGGGTCGGCCGCCGGCCTCCGCGGGACACCTCGCGGAACTGCTCCGCGCCCACCCGGGGTGCCGGGTCGCCGCGCTCCCGGACGGGGTCCGCGCGTGTGTCGTGGGCACGTCGTCCGGTTGGCGCGCGACCGTGCGCTGGGAATCCGCCGACCCCAGGATGTCGGCCGCGGTCGTCGCCTCCGCCGTCTACGGCCGGTCCGCGGGCGGAGGCGATCCCACAACGCTCTCCGTACGTTTGGGCGACCTTGTCGTACCTCTCGACCTGACCGAAGGGGGCAGCCCGACCGAGGACTTCGGTCCGATCCGACAACGCTGATCGCGACGCGGATCCCGGGTGTGAGTCGGTTCGGCTCGGGGTGGGGCGGGGTGGCTAGTCGGGGTGGGTCGGGGTGGGTGGGGTGGTGAAGGAGTGGTGTTCGTGGGTGATGGTCCAGTGGGTGTTCGGCTTGGTGAGGCCGAGGGTCAGGCGTAGGCGGCGGTCGGGGTGGTGTGCGAGGTCGGTGGGGTCGCCGCAGCGGAGTAGGGCGATCGCGAAGGCGACGTCCGTGCCGGCGGTGATCTCCAGCGACTCGATCTCGAAGACGGCGCCGGACGCCTGCCACTCGAAGAAGCCGGGCCAGGTTTCGCGGTACGCCTCGATGCCGCGCACGCCCTGCTCGGGGGGCGGGACGTCGAACATGACGATGTCGGCCGCGTGGTCGGCCGACACGGTGGCCAGGTCGCCGTCGTGCACGGCACCGGCCCAGCGTTCGATGAGATCGCGGATCTGCTGCTCGTCGGTCATGGGTGGGCTCCTCCTCGGCGGCGCCGGCTCCGGGTAGGACTCGCGCGATGGCGAGAACTCATCGCGGCGGTGCGGGCCCGGGCCGAGGGGTGTTCGTGCGGCGCCGGGCGTCCCCGGGCCCGGCGCCGCTTCGTCACGGGTGCTCGACGCCGCGAGCCGGGTCGGCTCCGAGGAGGAATCCCGGGCGTGCGGCGGAGAGTTCGCCGATCGCGTGCGTACAGCGTTCCGTCACGCCCATGCATCGCGGACAGAACATCTCCCGTCGGCGTCGGCCCTCGTCGTCGTGCCCGCGCGGCGGCGTGGCGCCGCCGCTCCGCTTCGTACCCGCACGACCCGTCGCCCGCCTGCCGGCACCCGGCGTGTTCCCGGTCGCTCTCGTCCCGCGCATGTGCACTCCTGTTCGATGAGGTGTAGCGCCGTCGCCCTCACCAGATAAGCCGCCGGCGCCGCGCCGCGCACGCTCGGACCCGGGGCCGGCGCCCCTGAAAGCCCACCCGAACGGGGAAGAACCCGGTGCCGGCCTTGGGGCCGCTCGGGTGAACGCGCCCCTCGCCGGGATGACACCCGGAATACCGCCGCAGGCGACGCCGCCGCAGCGGTCTCCCCTGACACCGCGTCAGCAACCCGGTCCACGCGCCGGGTCCCGGTTCGTCGGCCGGCCGCTCGCGCAGGTCCGCGTACGAGGCCGGCGGGCCTACGCCGCCTTCGTCGCGCGCAGCGAGTAGATCAGCGGAACACGCGGCTGTCCGGCGGGGAAGCGGTAGCGACCGTCGTCGTGTTCCAGGATCGGGAAGCGGGCGAACAGCGAGTAGTCGTGCTCGTGCAGGAACTCCAGGCGCAGCCCGGCGGCGATCAGGGCGCTGACCACGTCGCCGATGCCGTGTTGCCACTCGACCGTCATGTTCGCGGAGGTCTCCGTGTCCGCGTCGGTGTAGGTGCCCGGCTCGTCCCAGACGGTCGGCTCGCGATGGAAGTAGTCCAGTTCGACGGTGCGGCCGTCTTCGGCCAGGACGTCGGTGAACGGGTGGAACTCGGCCAGGTAGAGGAAGCCGCCCGGCGCGACGAGTGCCGCCGCCGTACGGGCCCAGCGGTCGATGTCCGGGAGCCAGCACAGCGCGCCCAGGCCGGTGTAGACGATGTCGAAGGTCGCCCCGTCGAGCGCGGCCTCGGCGTCGTACACGTCGGAGGTGACGAATCGGGCCGTGCTCGCACCGATCCGCGCGGCGATGGCGCCGGCCTCGGCCACGGCCGGTTCGGAGAAGTCCAGGCCGGTGACGGTGGCTCCGCGCCGGGCCCAGGAGAGCGTGTCCAGGCCGATGTGGCACTGGAGGTGGACCAGCGTACGGCCGTCGACGTCGCCCACCTCGGCGAGTTCGAAGTCCCGGAGCGCGTCCTTGCCCGCGACGAAGCCGGGAACGTCGTAGAAGCGGCTGGCACTGTGGATCGGGACCCGCTCGTCCCAATTGGCCCGATTGACGTCCCGCCAGTCGGCCGCGGCCTCGATCTTCGTCATGACCAGCCACGCTAGCCGGCCGCGGCCGCACGGCTCAACCGATATACGGCGGGCCGGCTCGCGCGCACGCCGCCGCGCTCACCCCACCACCGCGCCGCGCCGCGCGTGCGGGATCACCATGGGGGTGCCGGTGATCGGGTCGGGCGCGATGTCGCACGCCAGGCCGAACACGTCGTGGACGCGGGCGGCGGTCAGCACCTCGCCCGGCGGGCCCTCGGCGACGACTCGGCCGGCCTTCATCACCACCAGGTGGGAGGCGAAGCGGGCGGCCTGGTTGAGGTCGTGCAGCACCGCGACGACAGTGCGGCCCTCGGCGTTCAACTCGGCGCACAGTTCCAGGAGCTCGTACTGGTGGGCGATGTCGAGGAACGTGGTCGGCTCGTCCAGCAGGACGATCGGGGTCTCCTGGGCGAGGACCATCGCGATCCAGGCCCGCCGGGCCTGCCCGCCGGACAGGTCGCCCGCCGGGGTGTCCGCGAGGTCGACCAGGCCGGTCCGCTCCAGCGCGAAGGCGATCGCGCGGTCGTCGTCGGGCGACCACTGACGCAGCAGGGTGTGGTGCGGGTGCCGGCCGCGCCGCACCAGGCCGCGCACGCTGATGCCCTCGGGCGCGATCGGGCTCTGCGGCAGCAGCGCGACCCGGCGGGCGAACTCGCGTCCGCGGTGCGCGTGTACGTCCCTCTCGTCGAGGGTGATCGTGCCGCGCACGGGCTTGAGCACTCTGGCGAACGACTTGAGCAGGGTGGATTTGCCGCACCCGTTGGGACCGACGATGACGGTGAGGCCGCCGTGCGGGAGGTCGAGGTCGACGCCTTCGACAACCGGCTTGCGGCCGTACGACAGGGTCACGTCGCGGGCGCTCAGCCCGGCCGGGGCGGGCGCCGGTTGGTCGTTCACAGTCGTCCACTCCTCCATTCGCGGGTCAGCAGGAATCCGAGGTAGGCCCCGCCGAAGGCGAGGGTGTAGATGCCCACCGGCAGCGGCTCGACCCAGGGCAGTTGTTGCGCGGCGAGGTCGGCCACGGTCAGCAGCAGGGCGCCCGTCAGCGTGGACAACACCAGGTGTGGGCCGGTGCCCCGGGTGAGCCGGCGGGCGATCTGCGGCGCGGTCAGCGCGATGAACGCGATCGGACCGGCCACGGTGACCGCGCCCGCGGACAGTACGACGGCCAGTACGACGGCCAGGCTGCGGGCCCGGCCGGGGTTGCCGCCGAGCGCGCGGGCCACCTCGTCGCCCATCTCGCCCAGGTCCAGATGCCGGGACAGGGCCACCGCCGGGCCGGCGACGACGAGCAGGACCAGCCCGATGGTGCCGGCGTCGTCCCAGGACCGGGCCGCGACGCTGCCGTTGACGTACGCGCTCAGCGCGCTCGCCTTGTCGCGTTCGACGACGTAGACGACGTATTGGGTCAGCGCCGTGCCGATCGCGGCGACGCCGATCCCGGCGACGACCAGGCGTCCGGGATCGCGGAACCCGGTGCCGGTGGCCAGGTACACGATGGCCATCGCGCCGATCGCGCCGAGCAGGGCGCCGATCCACACCGGGGTGTCGCCGGGCACCACGAGCGCGAAGATCGCCGCGCCCGCGCCCGCGCCGCTGCTGAGCCCGATCACGTCCGGGCTGGCCAGCGGGTTGCGGGTGGCCGTCTGGAAGAGGGCGCCGGAGAGGCCGAACGCGGCACCCGCGCCCAGGCACACCACCAGGCGCGGCCCGCGCAGCCGGTTGAGCACGAACTTCTCCTTGCCCTCCGCGCCGCCGAACACCGCGGGCAGCAGGTCGCCCGGGGCGATGCCGAGCCGGCCCATGGTCAGCGTGGCGAACGCGGCCGCGACGGTCAGCGTGAGCATGACGATCGCCACGAGCACGGTCGCCCCGCGCACGGGCAGCGCGATCGTGCTCCCGATCCGCAGGTAGCCGCCCGGGCGTCGGGTCCGCGGTGTGGTGCTCATGTGCTCACCCGCATCCGGCGTACCGCGAACAGCAGGGCGGGCGCACCCACGAACGCGGTGACGACGCCCACCATCAACTCCTGGGGGCGCAGCAGGATCCGGCCCACCACGTCGGCGGCCAGCAGCAGGGTCGGACCGAGCAGCGCCGCGAAGCCGATCTGCAGGCGGAAGTCGCCGCCCACGAGGGCTCTGGCGATGTGCGGGACGCCCAGGCCGACGAAGGCGATCGGCCCCACGGCGGCGGTCGCGGCGGCACTGGTGACGGTGGCGGTCACCAGGCCGGCCGCGCGCAGCACGGCGGGATCGGCGCCCAACGAGGTGGCCGATTCCTCGCCCAGGGCGAGCGCGTTCAGGCCGGGCCCGAGCAACAGCGCGACACACACGCCGAGTACGCCGAACGGCAACATCGACCAGAAGACGTCCCAGCCGCGCCCGCCCAGCGCGCCCACGACCCAGTAGCGATAGCTGTCGAAGACCTTTGGCTTGCCGAGCGTGACCGCCTGGATGTACGCGCCGAGCACGGCGGACAGGACCGCGCCGGCCAGCACGAGCCGCACCGGGCCGCCGCCCGCGCCCAGGACGTGCACGAACACGCCGACGAGCAGCGCCCCGGGCAGGGCCCACCACAGGGCCGCCCAGGAGCCGGTGGCACCGGCGAACGCGGTGCCGGTGACGATGCCGGCCGCGGCCCCGGCGTTGATGCCCAGCAGGCCGGGGTCGGCCAGCGGGTTGCGGGTGACGCCCTGCATGAGGGCGCCGGCCACCGCCAGACACACGCCGGCCAGCACGCCGAGCGCGGTGCGCGGGTAGCGGCTCTCCACCACGGTGGTCAGGTACGGGTCGCCGTGCCCGGTCAGTACGTCCACGACGTCGCCGAACGACGTCGTCCTGCTGCCGAACATCACGCTCGCGAAGAGCGCGACGACCAGCAGCACGAGGCATCCGGCGAAGAGAGCGGCGACGCGACCGGCGGGACCGGTGCGCGAGGCACCGGTCCCGGTTCCGGCCGGACGCACGCGCGTGTCGGCGGTCATCCGATTCGTTTCTCGGCCGCGGCTACTTGCCGGCCTTGGCGACCGCCGCGTCGATCTGCGGCAGGTAGCGCTCGATGCTCCACGGCACGGTCAGCGGGTTGATCATCGACGACGCGGTCACGAACGGGTTGTCGTTGCTCGCGACCACCGCGCCGCGCTTGACCGCGGGTATCGAGGCGTACAGCGGCTGGGCCTCGATCTCCTGGCGGGTCTTGGCGTCGGTGTAGAAGGTGAAGACCACGTCGCTGGCGGCCAGCTTGTCGGCGTTCTCCAAGCCGATGAGCGCCGAGTCGGTGCCGTCGGTCTCCGGGAAGGTGTTCACGATCGGGTCGACCTTGAGGCCGAGCGAGGACACCACGGACACGCGCTGTTCCTCGGGCTTGAAGACGCCGAGGGTGCCGGGGCCGGTCGTGTAGATGTAGGAGAACGTGACGTTCTTGTAGTTGGGCCGGGTGGCCGCCGCGTCGGCGAGCTGCTGCTTGATCCTGCCGGTCAGCTCCTGGGCCCTGTCGGGCCGGCCGAGGGCCTTGCTGACGATGTCGATCTGCTGGTCCCAGTTGGTGCTCCACGCCTTGTCCGGGTAGGCGACCGTGGGCGCGATGTCCTTCAGCAGGTCGTACTGCTTCTGCGTGATGCCGGACCAGGGGGCGAGGATGACGTCCGGGTCGAGCGCGGCGATCGCCTCGATGTCCAGTTCCTCACCGCCCTTGAACTGCTTGGGCAGCTTGCCGCCGGCCTTGGTGACCGCGTCGTGCACCCACGGCAGGTAGCCGGACTTGTCGCTGCCCCACTCGTAGCTCTCGATGCCCACCGGCACCTGGCCCAGGGCGATGGCGGTCTCGGTCGATCCCTGGCCCAGGGTCACGATGCGTTCGGGCTTCTTGGTGATCTTCGCATCGCCGAGCGCGCTCTTGATGGTCACCGGGAAGGCCGACGCGGCGGGCGCGCCCGAACCGGCGGGCGCCGGGGTCGCGGCGCCATCGGTGCCGGCCGACTTCTTGTCGTCGTCCTTCGAGCCGCAGGCGCCCAGCGCGAGGGCGAGCACGGCGGCGGCGACCGGCACCGCGAATCGGCGGCGGATCATGCCCTTGGGCAGCGGGGACATCGATGACCTCTTTCTTGCCAACCGAACAGTCGGCCATCAACCCACTACAGTGAGTAGCCGAGCATGGGCGGTGTCGTACAGCCCGAGAATGTCGCGCTTGTTAGGTCAGCCTAAGCTAAACGACCATCGCGCCTCAATGGGCCCCTCCTCGGACACATCGACCTCCGCGAGGGGCGGGGCGGCGATCACTGCGTGTCACCGACACGCAGGCGCGTCACGCGACCCGACTGCCCGCGCCGGCGGATCCCGCACCGGTGGTCGTACCGGGTGCGGGCGCGGGGCTCGGTGTCTCCCGGCGGAAGTGGCTGGGGCGGCCGTCCCGGTGGACCAGGACGCCCGATCGTGCCGCTTCGGCATGGTGGAGCAGGTGCGGGCGGCCGTCGGGGTGGTGCAGGACGGTGGCGTGCCAGGGAGTGGCCCACACGTCGGGGGCGTCCAGGAGGCGGATGCCGAACTTCTCCGCGCCGCGTCGTTGCGGGTGGATGGACAGCCGCAGTGCGTGCGGGTGGTGCTCGGCGACCAGGTCGCCCCAGGCGCGGCTGCGTTGGATGACGCCGTACGCGCGGGCGCGGCAGTCGCGTTGCAGCGCGGAGCGGGTGCCGGGGAAGTCGACGGCGTCCTCGAAGAGGAACCGGGTGATGCCCCGGTACAGGCGCAGGGTGTCCTCGTCGGCGCGCACCTGGGCCCGCAGTTGCGCGATCGTGGGCGCGTGGCGCGCGTGCAGCCAGGCGCGCTTGTCGTCGTGCGAGTCCTCGCCACGCACGTCGCGCAGGTCGAAGACGCTCAGGTGGTGCAGGTCCTCGCAGGCGATGATCGCGCGCAGTTCGTCGGCATAGGCGTCGATGTGCCCGTCGGGCACGTGGATCAGGTCGGCGAAGACGTGGCCGTCGGAGCAGATGACCATCCGCGCACCGGGCGGGTGTACGGCGGCGATCGCCGCGCACAGGCGGTGCAGGAACGCCAGGCTCAGGCGTTCGCCCTCGTCGGGCAACGTGCCCAGGACCTTGGCGGGGTTGGGCGACTTGCACGGGAAGCCGGGCAGGGTGAACACGACGGGTTCGTCGCGCCCGACGAAACGGGCGAGTCGGTCGAGTTGGATGGGGAAGTCCGCGACCGATTCGCCCACCACCCCGCCCGTGTCCGCGGCGCCGGCTCCGGCCTCGGTCGCGGTGCGGCGTTCCTCCTCCGTCGCGCGGCGGTGCGGCAGCAGGAGGTTCAGGATCGCGGCGCAGGTCGCGGACGTGTTCGCGCGGTCCGCGGGATCGTGGGGGTGGGTGGCGTGCATGGGTCGGCTTCTCCACGGGGGCAGGGCGGCAGGACGCCTCGGCGCGGGCGGCGGGCGGTGTGGGGGCGGCACGGGCGGGACGACCCGGGCGGCGGTGGCGGGTTCGGGTGCTCGGGTCAGACGCGTTCGGTGTACGTGACCGGGAGGGAGTCGACACCGCGGGCGAGGACGGCGGGAATCCACGCGATGTCCTCGACCGGTACCGCCGGCGCCAGGCCGGGCAGGCGCGCGAGGAGGGTGCCGAGGGCGACCTGGAGTTCGACCCGGGCCAGGGCGGCGGCCGGGCAGAAGTGCATGCCGTGCCCGAACGCCAGATGCGGGTTGGGGCTGCGGTCGAAGTCGAGGGTGTCGGCGTCCGGGAAACGTGCGGGATCGCGGTTGGCCGCGCACAGCGAGACGATCACCGAGTCGCCGGCGGGCACCGTCGTGCCGTGCAGGTCGTCGTCCGCGCCGAGGAAGCGCCACGTGGTGAGCTCGAACGCGCTGTCGTACCGCAGCAGTTCCTCGACCGCGGCGGGGAGCAGGGTGGGGTCCTCGCGGAGCCGGGCCAGGTGTCGGGGATGGCGCAGCAGGGTCATCAGCGCGGTGCTGATCTGATTGGTGACCGGTTCCTGTCCGGCGACCAGGAGTTGGAAGACCATCGAGTCCAGCTCGTGGTCGGTGAGCTCGCCGGCGGTGTGCGCGGCGACCAGTCGCGCGAGCAGCCCGTCGTCCGGGTTCGCGCGCCGGTCGGCGACCACGTCGGCGATGTAGGCCTGCAGCGCGCGCAACCGGCCCTCGTAGGCGGCGCGTCCGGGGTCCTTGGGACCCACCGGCTGGACCACCTTGCACCACTCGCGGCGAAATCCGGCGGCCGACTCGGCCGGGAGACCGATGACTTCGGCCAGCACCAGGAACGGGAAGCGGGCGGCGAAGCACGCGACGACGTCCGCGCCCCGGTCCGCGGGCATGGCGTCGACCAGGATGTCGGCCAGCTCTTGGATGCGCGGTCGCAGCGCGTCGATCCGACGCGGCGCGAACGCGTCGGTGACCAGGCGCCGCATCGCGGTGTGCTTGGGCGGGTCCTGGTGCAGCAAGTGCACCTGCAATTGGGCGTGTTGCGGCTCGGGCATGATCGAGGCCAGCGCCCGCCACCGGTCGTTGCCCAGGTCGTGGTTCTTGCCCAGACGCGGGTCGTTGAGCGTCGCGTGCGCCGCGTCGTATCCGGTGACCAGCCAGGCCCCGACCCCGCTCGGGAAGCGCACCCGATGAACGGGGCCGGCGTCGCGGAGCTTGGTGTACAGGGGGTACGGGTCACGCTTGTACTCGGCCCCGTACAGTTCCACCGGTTCCACCGGTTCCACCGGTTCGAGGCTGTTCGCGCCGGATTCGGCCTGGGTCACGGGTGTTCGCCTTCCTGACGAGGTCGTGGGGCGGGTCGGGTGCGCGGCGGGTGTGCGGGACGCGGTGGGTGCGGGGTGCGCGCGGGGCGCGGGGGGCGCGGCGGGGGCGGTCAGAGCGTGACGCGCGGGTTGTACTCGTCGAGCCACAGAGCCAGGTCGACGACACGTTCCAGGCGCAGCCGATGGCCCCACGGGAGCCGGTCGGCGGGGGCGTCGAGGCAGGCTTTGATGGCCGTCTCGTCGGCGATGCCGCGTATCTCGCCGCCGCGCGCGTCGAGCGCCTCGCGGGCCAGGTCCTGGAGGCCGCGGTTGTAGTCCGGGTGGTGGGTGGCCGGGTAGTGGTTCTTGGCTCGGCGCAGCACCGAGGGCGGGGCCAGGGTGTCGCCGGCGGCGGCCCGCAGCAGGCTCTTCTCCCGACCGTCGAAGGTGTGCAGCGACCACGGCGCGTTGTAGGCGTATTCGACGAGGCGGTGGTCGCAGTAGGGCACCCGCACCTCCAGTCCCTGGGCCATGCTCAACCGGTCCTTGCGGTGCAGGAGTTGGCGCAGCCAGCGGGTCAGCGACAGGTGCCGCAGTTCGCGCAGCCGATGTTCGCCGGCGTCCTCGTGGTCCGCGTGCGGGACGGCGGCGAGCGCGGCGCGGTAGGTGTCCGCCCGGAACTCGCCGATCCGCAGGGTTCGGGACAGATCCGGGTGCAG
Source organism: Embleya sp. NPDC025285 (assembly GCF_055558835.1). NCBI lineage: Bacteria > Bacillati > Actinomycetota > Actinomycetes > Kitasatosporales > Streptomycetaceae > Embleya > Embleya sp. NPDC025285. The sequence continues at coordinate 3,233 of NZ_JBVHLU010000075.1, read as the reverse complement.
CGGCATGGCGGCCTCGTCGCCGGTGACCCGCAACCAGGGGAAGGTGTCGGCGGCGAGCGCGGCCGGATCGTGGAACCACGGGTAGCCACCGAAGACTTCGTCCGCCGCCTCGCCGGAGAGCGCGACGGTGGAGTGCCGACGGATCTCGCCGAACAGCAGGTACAGCGAGGTGTCCATGTCGCCCACGCCGATCGGCGAGTCGCGGCAGGCGACGACCGCACGGCGGTGGTCGAGGTCGAGCAGGGCGAGCGGGTCCAGGACGACGGTGTCGTGGTCGGTGCCGATGAACCGGCCCGCCTCCGCCGCAAACGGGGTGTCGTGCCCGGTGCGCAGCACGTCGGCGGTGAACGAGCGGGCCTGGTCGGTGTAGTCGACCGCGTAGGAGCGAATGCGCGCGTCGGGGCTTTCCCGCAGACGCAGTTCGTCGGCGAGCAGCGCGGTGACGACGGTGGAGTCCAGGCCGCCGGAGAGCAGGCTGCACACCGGCACGTCCGCCTCCAGTTGGCTGCGGCAGGCGTGTTCGACCAGGTCGCGCACCCGCTCGACGGTGCTGTCGCGATCGTCGTGGTGGGGTTGTATCGCCAGTTGCCAGTAGGCACGCTCGCGGATGCCGTCGCGGTCGAAGGTCAACATCGAGCCGGGCGCGATCTCGCGGATCCCGGTCCAGACGGTCGGCCCGGTGTCGAACAGCAGGCCGTAGGCGGCGCGCAGCCCGTCCGCGTCCACGCAAGGGTCGATCTCGGGATGTGCGAACAGCGCCTTGGGCTCGGAGGCGAAGGCGATCCCGCCCTCGACCTTCGCCCAGTACAACGGTTTGACGCCGAGCCGGTCGCGGACCAGTACCAGCCGTGCCCGACGGACGTCCCAGATCGCGAACGCGTACATGCCCTCCAGATGGTCGACGCAGCCCTGGCCCCACTCCCGGTAGGCGCGCAGCACCGTCTCGGTATCGCTGCGCGTGCGGAACTCGTGCCCGGCACACCGGAGTTCCGCGCGCAGTTCGTGATGGTTGTACACCTCGCCGCTGAAGCCGAGGACCACTTCGGGATCGTCGCGCCGGTCGGTCATGGGTTGCCGGCCGCCCGCGATGTCGAGTACGGCCAATCGCCGGTGTCCCAGGGCGGCATGGGCGTCCAGCCACGCACCACCGGCGTCCGGTCCGCGCCGGGCGAGCGTCGCGGTCATCGCGTCGAGGGTCGAGCGCCGTGGCCGCGCGTCGTCCCGGAAGGACACCCAGCCGGTGATACCGCACATACGTGGTCCGTCCTTCGGTCGGGAGACGGGGCGAAGCCGTCACATCGGTTCGGGATGGGACGGGCGGGCCCGTGTTGTCGATCTCGGTCTCGATCTTCGCGGCGATCCGCCCGCACGGGCGGCGACGAGGGAGCCATCGCACCACCGACACGCACACACGTCCGCACACGCATCCGAGTAGTCGGGCGGCGATCGCCTCCGGTTCCGGACTCGGCACCGTTTTCCCGCGCGGCTCGGTCCGGCCCGCGGCGGCGACGGCGCGAAGGCGCACGTCTCGGCGCACCACGGGCGGCCAGGGTCAACGCCGGAGAAAGGCCGCGTCGGACGGATCGGCCGGCGCGGGGCGCGGCGCGGAAGGCGGCTCGGGGCGGTGCGAGGGGCAGCGGGGCGGCGAGGGGCAACCGGGCGACCGGCCCGGTCCGGTCCGCCGGGACGTGCGGTGTCGGAGCGGACCGCTACATTCTTCAGGCTGCCGGAGACTTGCCCCCCAACCAGGTCCGGCGGCGAGACGAACGGTCCGCCGCCCCCAGGCGCACCCCTCGCGGGGCGGCGGACCGTTCAAGCCCGCAGGCTTCGACCGTACGCCGACCGTTCCGGCCCCGAGGCCGCGAGGGCCGCGCCGAATACCGCGGGACGATCCCGTCGCAATCCGACGCGACCCCGGCGCGACCCCGGCGCGACCCGTCAGCGACCTCGGCGGGAGTTGAGCCGGGCGGCCTGGCGCGTCAGGTGGTCGCGTTCGGCGAGGTTGGACGCCTTGTGGGCCGCCTCGGCGTACAGCCGTGCCGCCGTCGCCGGGTCGCCGTCGCGCTCGTGCAGGTACGCCGCCACCGCGGTGTGCCGAGGCAGCGAGTCCTCCAGCGCCGCGAGCGCCGCCAGGCCCGCGCGCGGTCCGTCCGCCTCGCCGACGGCGACCGCGCGGTTGAGCCGGACCACGGGGCTGTCGGTCAGGCGCACGAGTTCGTCGTACCACTCGAGAATCTGCACCCAGTCGGTCTCCTCGGCGGTGGGCGCGTCGGCGTGCAGCGCCGCGATCGCGGCCTGGGCCTGGAACTCGCCCAGCCGGTCCCGGGCGAGCGCCGCCTGGAGGATCACGACGCCCTCGGCGATCGACGTGGTGTCCCACCGACCGCGGTCCTGCTCGGCGAGCGGCACCAGGCTCCCGTCCGGCGCGGTACGGCCGGCCCGCCGGGCGTGGTGGAGCAGCATCAGGGCGAGCAGCCCGGCGACCTCGGGGTGGTCGATCGCGGCGGCGAGTTGCCGGGTGATCCGGATGGCCTCGGCGGCGAGGTCGACGTCGCCGGAGTAGCCCTCGTTGAAGACCAGGTAGAGCACACGAAGCACGGTAGCGACGTCGCCGGGCCGGTCGAACCGCACGCCGGAGACGGTGCGCTTGGCCCGGCTGATGCGCTGCGCCATGGTCGCCTCGGGCACCAGGTAGGCCTGGGCGATCTGGCGGGTGGTCAGCCCGCCGACCGCGCGCAGCGTGAGCGCGACCGCGGAGGAGGGCGTCAGCGAGGGGTGGGCGCACAGGAAGTAGAGCTGGACGGTGTCGTCCGCCGCGGGCGCGGGCCCGGGTGCCGGCTCCTCGTCGACGCGGTCCTCGCGCCGACGGCGGGCGGCATCCGAGCGGGTGGCGTCCAGGAACTTGCGCCAGGCCACCGTGACCAACCAGCCCTTCGCATCTCGCGGCCGGTCGGCCGGCCAGACGCGGAGTGCCTCGACCAGGGCGTCCTGGACGGCGTCCTCGGCTGCCGCGAAGTCGGCTCCGCGGCGCACGAGGACGGCGAGTACGCCCGGCGTGAGGCTCCGGAGCAGGGCTTCGTCCATCGGTGGGGTCACTCCGTGACGGTGGGGTGCGTGCCCAGAAACGGGCGCAGTTCCAGCCATTCGTGGATCGGGCGCCCGCCCGCCCCGGGGGCGGCCGACAACTCCCCGGCCAGTTCGACGGCGCGCTCGTAGCTCTCGACGTCGATCAC
>NZ_JBVHLU010000074.1:44840-57583 GCF_055558835.1 Embleya sp. NPDC025285 | reverse complement strand
ATCGTGTTCTGCGTGATCTCGCGCTACCACGGCGGCGCGTTCGTGGTCTTCTCCAAGGCACTCAACCCGAACATGACCGTCCTGGCCCTGGAGGGGTCCTTCGCCTCGGTCCTCGGTGGTGCGCCCGCGGCGGCGGTGGTGTTCTCCGGCGAGGTCAACCGCCGTACGGCGGCCGATTCGCGTGTGCGCGACCTGGAGGCCCTCGTCGCGGCGGCCTGTGGTGCCGAGCGCGCCGCGTTGATCGCGGAACTCGACGAACTGCGCTCGTCGGTGCGGGCGCAAAAACTCGGCGAGGTGGCCGCGGAGTTCGACCGGGTGCATGACATTCGGCGTGCGGTCGAGGTCGGTTCCGTCGACGCGGTCATCCGAGCCGCGGAGTTGCGCCCGCGGATCATCGAGGCGATCGAGTCCCGCCTGCACCCGACCGACGAGCGCCGTGCGGAAGCGGCCCAGGGCGAACAGCGGGGGTCCCTGCGCGAGGCGCCCGCGCCGGAGTCGACCCGCCTCTGACCCCTGAATGCAGCAGCGCGGCCTGCGTCCGTACGAGTGGTTCCGAAAATCCGGCGCAGGGGTGGTGAGCAGCGGCGATGCCCGAAAAGCCGTGAATCCGGCGGCGTTTCGAGTGTCGGCTGTGCACCTCGGCCCCCGGATCTGCGTTCAGGATGAATCCGACCACCTCGGCCGAGGTGGTGCTTTCCAAGGCAAGGGGTTTTCATGCGCAGGCTCACTCGCGCTTCCGTCACGGCCGTCGTGGCCGTGCTCCTGGCGGGTGCCGCGTCCGCCGCACCGGCGTTCGCCCTGGACGGCGTCGCCGACCGGCCGGCGTCGGCCCCGCAGCCGGGCGGTCACGGCTCCGGTGACGGCGACTCCGGCGGCGGTGGCGGCGGTGGCGGCATCTTCGGTGGTTGGGGCTACGGCCACGGCGACGCCCACGGCGGCGGCGGTGGCGGCGGCTGGGGCCCGTGGGGCGGCGGTGGCGGCGGTGGCGAAGGTGGCGGCGGCGGTTGGGGCGGCCTGCGGTAACCACCGCCACCCCGCTACCGCGGATGACATCGGCCTGCTCGATCCGATCGGATCGAGCAGGCCGATGTTGTTGCGGCGTTCGTCACGGCGACGTGGTGTTCGCTACGACAGTGTGCCCGCGGTGTCCTTCGGCGCCTGACGTGCGACCTTCGCCGTAGCGCGTTCGATCGAGGCGTGCACGACCGGTTCGAACGCGGAACCCAGCAACCGGGTGCCGAGGTCCATCACCTTCGCGTCGAGGCCGATGCACACGCGGGAGCGGCCCTTGCGGACGCTGGTCAGGATCACCCGTGCGGCCTCCTGCGCCGAGGTCTTGGACAACGAGTCGTGGATCGCCGCGACCTCGGCCCGGTCGGTTCCCTCCGCCGCACGCGAGTTGCGCACGATGGCGGTCTTGATCCCGCCCGGGTAGGCGGTGGTCACCCCGATCTCGGCGCCCTCGCGGCGGAGTTCGTTGCGCAGCGATTCGGAGAACCCCCGGACGGCGTACTTGGTCGCCGAGTAGGCGCTGCGCATCGGCATGCCGAACAGCCCGAACGAGGAGGACACGTTGACCACGTGGGCGCCGCGCTCCGGGGCGGCACGGCGAAGGTGCGGGAGGAACGACTTCGTACCGTGGACCACGCCCCAGAAGTTGACGCCCATGATCCACTCGAAGTCGGCCCACTCCATCTCGTCGACGCTCGCGGTCAACGCCACACCGGCGTTGTTGACCACCAGGTTGACCTGGCCGAAGCGCTCCGCCGTGGTGTCCGCCCAGCCCTGTACCATCGCACGCCGAGCCACGTCGACCACGTCGGCATACACCTCCTTCGCGCCCAGGTGCCGGGCCTGTTCCGCGGTCTCGTCCAAGCCGTCCGCGTCGACGTCGGAGAGGGCCAACAGCGCGCCCTGTCGGGCGAGGGCGAGCGCGAGAGCCCGGCCGATCCCCGAAGCGGCTCCCGTCACCGTGCACACGCGTCCTGCGTAGTCCCGAATCACGGGCTCACTCCAAAACTGGAAGACATTCGGATGACGGTCGGCGTTCCCGGAATCAGGAGAAGGCGCCGACGGTGGTGCGCAGATCGGCGGAGAGGTCGGTGAGCAGACTCGGCAATGCCTCGTGCACGTACAGGTGTCCACCGGGATAGGTGCGCAACCGCATGGGCAACGTGGTCTGCTCCTGCCAATTCGACAGGGATTCCACGGCGACCAGCGTGTCGCCCCGAGCGCCGAATACACTCATCGCACAATCCAGCGGCGCCTCGTGCACGTATTGGTGCTGGAGGGCCAACAGGAGATCGGCCATCATCGGCGGACCGAAAGCAGTCATCGCGCCCTGGTCCCGAAACACCTCGGGGGGAAGCAGGTCGGTCAGACCCAATTGGCGCCAGGGTTGGTCCGACACCAGGATCGGTCGGCACGCCCGCGCGAACGCACCGCCCTGGGGCGGGGGTACGGCGGACAGGGCCAGCAGCGACGGCATGGCGTGGCCGCATCGGCGCAGCTCACGCACGGTGTCGAAGGCGATCATCGCGCCGATGCTGTGGCCGAAGAAGACGTAGGGACGGCCGTCGTCGGTATCCAGGACGAGTTCCGCGACCATCGCGCACAGTTGCGCCGGATCGGTGAGCGAGACCTCGCCCGCCCGTGCGCCGCGTCCCGGAAGTCGTACCGCGGTCAGTTCGACCGAGTCCGGCAGGTATTCGACCCACGGCGCGAACATCATCGCGTCCGCACCCGCGTAGGGGATGGCGAACAGCCTTACCGGGGCCTGCGGCCGGGGTGTGAAGGTGACGAGGTCGGGGCGTGGTGAAGTGCTGAGCGGACGGCAGATGGATTCCACAGGCGATTCTCGATTCGTCTCGCGCGAAAAGGCGGCGGGATCGGGTGCGCTCGGCGAAAGCCGGCTGATCGCGGAAACTCTATGCCCCCGCGGGAGTTGGGCCGGAAACACGATCCGCCGAACGGGGTAATGGAGTCGACGCTATCGACAAATGACCGGAACGGCCTTTCGAATGAGTCGACTTGCAGAACAGATTCGGATCGCGGTCACCACCGGGGCCCGGGTCGAGCACGGATGGGAATTGAACTCCGCTTCATGGTCGAGTCTTTGCCATGCCATGGCACGGTGGTGTCGATCCCGCGACCGGGTCAGGGTGTCTGTTGGTCCGGGCCTTCGCTTGCCGAGTCCGCGGTCTGGCCGACCAGCTCCGGGCAGGCCTCGGCGCGTGCGTCGGGCAGCTTGGCGCCGATCTCGCGGGGGCGACGCCGGGGGAGCGTGGGCGCCCACCAGTTGGCTCGGCCGGTCAGGCGCATCAGTGCGGGGACCAGGATGCCGCGTACGACGGTGGCGTCCACGACGACGGCGACCGCGAGGCCGACGCCGACGGTCTTGAGCAGCGTGACGTTGGACATGGTCAGCGCGACCATGGTGGCGGCGACGATCAGGGCCGCGGCGGTGAACAGGCGGCCCGTGTGCTCGATCCCGAAGACGATCGAACGGGTGTTGTCCCCGGTGCGCACGAACTCCTCCTTGATCCGGGCGAGGAGGAATACCTCGTAGTCCACGGAGATCCCGAAGGCGACGGCCAGGGTCAGCAACGGCATGGTGGTCTCCAGCGATCCGTTGGTGCTGAAGTCACCAACCAGCCACCGCAGATGACCGTCCTGGAAGACGTAGACGATGGCGCCCAGGCTCGCGGTGATGCTCAACAGCCCCATCAGGACCGCCTTGATCGGCACCAGGACGCTGCGGGTGAACAGGAAGAGCATGACCAGGGTGCCGATCAGCATGATGCCCGCGCCGTAGGGGAGGGCCTCCCGCAGGGTGTGCTTGGTGTCGGTCAACTCCGCGGCCTTGCCCGCGACCAGGTGGGGTTGCGGCGCCGGCAGGGTCCGTAGCGTGTGCACGAGCGCGACCGTCTCCGGCGCCTGACTGTCGGCGGTACTGACCACCCGCAGCACACTGCCGATGACGACGGGGGGAGCCGGCGCCGGCGGCTCGACCGGGCGTACCACGACCCGCGTTTGGTCGTCAGGGGCCGGTACGTGGGCCGCCGGTGCCGACGGCGAGGACGACTCCGGTACGTCGATCACCGGCGCCGAAGGCGACGGCGACTGTGGTCCGTTGCTCGCCGGGGGCGACTGCGGTCCCGGGACGGGCAGGCCGGCACGGTAGTCGCCGGTGTCGGCGAGTACGTGCGCGACATGGGGCAACGCGGACAACCGCCGGGCGTAGGCGTCGATCGCCGGGCCGTCGGTCGCCGCGTTCGCCCGGGGCAGCACCACCGGGATGATGCGCTCGGGTGGGTCGGCGAAGTCCGTGCGCAACAGGTTGGCCGTGGCGTGGGGTTCGGAGCGGGTCGGCAGGATCGTCTCGTCGACGGTGGTGAACCGCGCGTGCAGGAAGGGCAGGGCCAGGACCAGGAGCAGTACCGCGGCGGCGCCGCCGCACAGGATCGGGCGGGCGGTGGCGACGGTCGCGATCCGACGCCAGAGCGGACTGCCGCCGCCCACGCGCCCGGACCCGCGCCGGAACCGGCGGAACGGGTCCAGCCGGTCCAGGCGCGGCCCCAACACGGCCAGCAGTGCGGGCAGTACGAGCAGCGAGGTCAGCGCCGAGATGATCACGACCAGGATCGACGCCCACGCCAACGAGCGCAGCAGTTCCAGCGGGAAGACGAACAGCGCGGACAGGCACAGGGCCACCGTCGCCGCGGAGAACAGCACGGCACGTCCGGCGGTGGCCATACTGCGGGTGATGGCCCGGCGTGAATCGGCGCCCCGGGAGAGCTCTTCGCGATATCGGGTGACGATGAACAGGGCGTAGTCGACGGACAGCGCGAAGCCCAGGGCGGCGCAGATGTTGATCGCGAACACGGTGATCGGCATCACCAGGGTCAACGTGGCCAGCACGGCCAGGGCGCCGGCCACCGAGACCGCGCCGACGGCGAGCGGGATCGCCGCCGCGGTGAGCGACCCGAAGGCCAGCAGCAGGATGATCATGGTCAGCGGCGCCGCGAGCAATTCCCCGCGTTTGAGGTCGCGTTCGGACTCGTCGGTGGCCTGCGCGTTCAGCCAGGCGGGCCCGGTGGCGCTGACCCGCAGACCGTCGCCGGCGGCCTTGCGGGCGGCCGGGACCAGGGAGCGCGAGGTGGCCACGTGGTCGCGTTCGCTGCCGGTGAGGTCGACGCGGATCAGGGCGCCGTGTCCGTCCCGGGAGCGCAACAGGGTCGAGCCGGTGCTCCAGTAGGACTGGGCCTCGCGCACGCCGGGCCGTTCCGCGACCGTGGCGGTGAGCCGGCGGCCCGTCTCGGCGACCGCGGCGTCGTCGACGGGTGTGTCGGCGCGGACGTAGAGCACCAGGTCGGCGGCCTTCGCCCCGTAGCGGGCGGCGACGCGCTCGGCCTCGGCCGCCTGGGTGCCCGTCGCGGTGAACCCGCCGTTGGACCAGCGGTCCCTGGCCCCGGCGACCACCGTGGCGGCCAACACCAGGACGATCATCGCGCCCACCAGGAGCCAGCGACGATGCCGAACACACCACCCCGCGAGGCGGTTCAGCGCGCCGCCGGGCGGGCGCTCGTGCGACACCTCGTGCTCGGGGGGCGGGACCGGGATTGTGTCGAGCATTGCATGTCCTCCCATGGCGACGTTGCCTGCGCGGTGGGTGGCGTCGCCCGTGAACCGAGATCAGGTGGAGACGCGGCGGGCCCCGAACGGCCGGCGCCCGGGGCCGGCGGCCATCGACGAGGGGTATTTCGTTGCCGGCGGTCCGCCGCACACACGGGGATGTTCGGGGAATCACTGCTCGCGCCGGAAGCGAGGTTACCCCGCCGCGGACCGGCAGGTCGCGATTGCGGACATCGACCACGCCGATCCCGGAATTCGGACGAAGATAATCCGACAGTCGCACCGAGATTCGAGCGAATACGCGTACGAATATGTGCCGGTTTCGTCCGTTTGGGTCATTCGCCGACCCGACGACGCGTCCGCAGACAATTGGTCCATCATGATGAATCCGACTCGATCGCCTGTTAGCGGAGCTTTCCGGTCCCGTGTCCGTGCATAGAATCGACCCGCAATACCGGTCATCGGGTCCCATCGAGAAGAGGCACACGATCTTGCGGGTTACATTGACTGGTGGCACCGGTTTCCTCGGTCTGCGACTCATTCGTGAACTTGTGAACCGGAATTGTTCCGTCACCCTGCTGTCGCGTCGCGGCGATGTAAGTGCGATCGACCGAGCCTCGCAGGCTTTCGGTCGACTGGCGGAGCCGTCGGCTTTCATCGACAAGTTTCGTCGGCGCGCCGACGAAATCGAGATCGACATCGCGCAACCGTTGTTCGGCCTCCCGGACGACACGGTGGAAAAGCTCGTCCGGCGGACCGACATGTTCCTTCACAGCGCCGGCAACATCGACCTCAACACGGGCGCCCGTGCGATCCGGCCCGTCAATGTGAACGGGACGCAAAATTTCCTCGACATCGCGTCCAGGAGTCCCTACGGCGCGCCGTTTTGTCATGTCAGCACCGCTTTCGTGGCCGGTGCGCGACGATCCGGAACGGTGTACGAGGCCGACCTCGTCGACACGTACGGCTTCGAGAACGAATACGAGCGGTCCAAGTGCGACGCCGAAGCCCTCGTGCACCGCTGGTCCGGTGAGAAGGGAATCCCGGCGCTGATCATGCGCCCCAGCATTCTCCTCACCGACCGCCCGCCGGTGCCGGGTCTGCCGGCCCACCCCTTTCAGACCATCAGCGCACTGCTGCGCGCGTCGACCATCGAAAGGGGCATCGCCGGTCTTTCGATTCCGCGAGGTCTGCGGCCGGTCATCCACATGGTGGGACGGGTCGACGCCCAGCTCAACTGCCTCCCGGTGGAGGACGCCGCGAACGCCATGGTCGGCATTGCCGCGGAATACCGTTCGACGACCGTCGAGACCCATCACATCGTGCATCCGGAGTACGTGGCGGCCACGACGCTCATCGAGCTCTTCGAGAAGTTCGCGCCGATCCGTATCGTGCTGAAAACCGCGCTGCCCGAGCGGCTCTCCCCGGCCGAACAGCGCTTTCACAGCTACGCCGGATTCTCCGCGTACTTTCGCCACACGCGCGTCTTCGACGACCGCAACGCGCGCCGTGTCCTGGGCGCGCCCTGTTCCCGGACGCCCGTCGACATGGCCTACCTCCTGGCCGGAACGCACGGGATTCTATGACGGTCGACGACCCCGAAATCCGGCCAACTTTCCGAAAGGCCACAGGAGAAACCGTTCATGACCATCGGACTGCAGGCATCACCCCGTCGTGAATTGTCGGACCCCACCGCCGACGGTCTCCTGGCCGTGCTCCGCCAACCGCGGAGCGCGGCCACGATCGTTCGGCGCCGGTCCGACTCCGCGACCGTAGCCGTGCCCGGTGACGCGCCGGTCGAAGGCTGCGAAGTCGTCGGCACACTCCCTCCGTTGTACCCCGAATGGCTGGGCGACAGATCCTTCACCGCCGATCACGGCGTGCGATTCCCCTATGTGGCCGGTGAGATGGCCCAGGGGATCGCGGGCGTCGCCATGGTCAAGGCCATGGCCCGAGCGGACCTGTTGGGGGTCTTCGGCGCAGCCGGCCTGCCGATCGACGCGGTCCGGCGGGCCATCGAGGAACTGCGGCGGGACCTGCCCGAACACGCCTCGTGGGGCGTGAACATCATCCACAACCCGCACTCGCCCGCCTGGGAGAACGAGGTGGCCGCCCTCGCCATCCGACACGGCGTGCGGTGCGTTTCGGTGTCCGCCTTCAGCGAGGTCACCCGAGCCCTCGTGCACTGTTGCGCCGCGGGCCTGCGCGCGCGGGCCGACGGCCGGGTGGAGCGGCCCCGGATGATGATGGCCAAGGTCTCGCGTCCCGAGGTCGCCGAACAGTTCCTCGCCCCCGCGCCGCCGGCCCTGCTGCAAGAGCTGGTCGCCGAGGGGCTTTTGACCGCGGACGAGGCCGCCCTCGCGGCCCACGTGCCGATGGTCGACGACCTCACCGTGGAATCCGACAGCGGCGGGCACACCGACGGCAGGCCGCTGTCCACCGCCCTCCCGCAGATCCTCGCCCTGCGCGACGCGGTCGCCTACCGGCACGGCATCGCGCCGCGCACCAGGATCGGCGCGGCCGGCGGGCTGGGCACCCCACACGCCGTCGCCGCCGCGTTCGCCATGGGCGCCGCGTACGTGGTGACCGGATCGGTCAACCAGCTCAGTCTGGAGGCCGACACCTCCGACCGGGCCCGGGCGATGCTCCAGGCCGCGGACACCATGGACGTGGCCATGGCGCCGTCGGCCGACATGTTCGAGCTCGGGGCGAAGGTCCAAGTCCTCAGTCGAGGCACGATGTTCGCGGCCCGGGCCGCGAAACTGGCGCAGCTCTACCGCGATCACGAATCACTGGAGGAGATTCCCCCGGCCCAGATCGCCCGCCTGGAGCGGGAGATGTTCCGGCAGCCGCTGGCCGACGTCTGGGCGCAGACCGAGGAGTTCTGGCGCGCCAGGGAGCCCGCGCAGGCCGACCGGGCGGCCGTGGACGCCAAGCACCGCATGGCGCTGGTGTTCCGCTGGTACCTGGGCATGTCCAGCACCTGGGCGACCACCGGAACCGCCGACCGCAGCGTGGACTACCAGATCTGGTGCGGCCCCGCGGTCGGCGCGTTCAACGACTGGCGCAAGGACGGCTTCCTCGCCGACCCCGCGAACCTGTCCGTGGTGCAGATCGCCCGCAACCTGATGGAGGGCGCGACGGTCCTGACCCGCGCGCACCAGCTGCGCAGCCACGGCGTCGACCTGCCGGCCCAGGCGTTCACCTTCCCCGCCCATGAACTGCTCTGATCCGTCCACTGCAAGGAGCCCCGTGCCCGAGAGTTCCCGCCCCTCGCAGCCGCCCATCGCCGTCATCGGTCTGAGCACCCTGGTGCCCGGCTCCGCGGACGTCGCCGGGTTCTGGCGCGACCTGGTTCACGCCCGCGACCTCATCCGAGACGTGCCGGAAACCCACTGGCTCGTGAGCGATCACTACTCGAGCGACCCCACCGCCCCCGACAAGACGTACGGCAAGCGCGGGGCGTTCATGTCGCCGGTGGCGTTCGACCCGCTGGCCTTCGGCACCCCGCCGTCGACCATCGACGCCACCGATACCGCGCAACTGCTCAGCCTGATCGCGGCCGAACGCGTTCTGCGCGACGCCTGCGGTGAGCAGGGGCCGTCCGAGACGCTGCGCGAACGCACCGGCATCATCCTCGGCGCCAGTCCCACCGAACTGGCCTTCCGCATGTCGTTCCGGTCCCAACGGCCCACCTGGCGCCGGGTCATGCTGGCCGGTGGCGTCGACGAGCACAAGGCCGACGAGTTGTGCGACGCGATCTCGGCCTCGTATCCCGTATGGAAGGAAAGCTCCTTCCCGGGCATGCTCACCAACGTCATCGCCGGACGCGTCGCCCGCCACTTCGACCTGCACGGCAGCAACTACACCACCGACGCGGCCTGCGCCAGCTCGCTCTCGGCGATGAGCGCCGCCATCGACGAACTCACGCTCGGCCGCGCCGACATGATGATCACCGGTGGCGTGGACCCGCTGTGTGACGCGTTCGGGTTCACCTGCTTCAGCAAGACCCCGGCGCTGTCCCCGTCGGGCGAGTGCCGGCCCTTCTCCGCCGAGGCCGACGGCACCCTCCTGGGCGAGGCCGTGGCCATGGTCATGCTCAAGCGGCTGGCGGACGCCGAGCGCGACGGCGACCGCGTCTACGCGGTGATCCGCGGCGTCGGAACCTCCTCCGACGGACGCGGATCCTCGATCTACGCCCCCGCCGTCGCCGGTCAGGTCCGCGCGCTGCACCGGGCCTACGCCAGCGCGGGCTACAGCCCCGCGACGGTGGAACTGATCGAGGCGCACGGCACCGGCACCAAGGCCGGTGACACCGCCGAAGTCACGGCCCTGCAAGAGGTGTTCGGCACCGGTGACCCGGCCGACATCGCGCGCTGCGCGCTCGGATCGGTCAAGTCGCAGATCGGCCACACCCGTACGGCCGCGGGCGCGGTCGGACTGGCCAAGGCCGCCCTCGCGCTGCACCACAAGATCCTGCCGCCCACGCTCAAGGCGGACCGAGCCGACCCGGCCCTGGAACTGGAAAAGGGTCCCTTCTACCTGAGCACCCGGACCCGACCCTGGATCCGGGGCAGCGAACACCCGCGCCGGGCCTCGGTCTCCAGCTTCGGGTTCGGCGGGACCAACTTCCACGTCACGCTCGAGGAGCACCGCACCGAAGAGTCCGCCCCGGCGGTCGACGCGTACACCCGCACCGCTCCGAGCGAACTGGTCCTGTTGAGCGCAGAGTCCGGTCCCGCGCTGGTCGCGGCGCTGGACGCGCTGACCGCGGACACCGCGCCGTTGCACGACCTGGCACGCCGTACCCAACTCGCCTTCGAGGCCGCGGCGAAGCACCGGCTGTGCCTGGTCGCGCGCGACGAGGACGAGCTTCGGGCCCAGGCCTCCGACGCCCGACGCCGGATCTCGGCGGAACCGCAGAGCGGGTTCCACACGCCCGCCGGCATGCGCTACGCGTGCGGCGCCGCCTCGACCGACAAGATCGCGCTGCTGTTCCCGGGACAGGGCAGCCAGTACCCCGACATGGGGATCGACGTCGTGCTGCATCAACCGCGCGCGCTCGCCGCGTGGGACGCGGTGGCCGACTTCGAGATCGACGGACGCCCCCTGCACCGCACCGTCTTCCCGCCGCCGGTGGCGGACCAGGCGGCCGAGCGCGAGCACGCCGAGCGGCTCAAGGCCACCGAGTGCGCGCAACCCGCGCTCGCCGCACACGCGTTGATGATCCAGGAGATCCTGGGCGCGGTCGGCTTCGTGCCGGACTGCGTGGCGGGCCACAGCTTCGGCGAACTCTCGGCCCTGCACGCGGCCGGCGTCTACGACGACGCCACGCTGATGTCCCTGGCCCGCGCCCGCGGCGAACTCCTGCGCGACGCGAGCAAGGTCTCCGGCGCGATGCTCGCGGTCACCGCCTCCAGCAAGGAAGCGGACGACCTGGTGCGCGGCATCCGCAGGGCCTGGGTCGCCAACTACAACTCCCCGACGCAGCACGTGGTCTCGGGCGCCGAGTCCGCGATCGCCAAGGTGGAGCAGCGCGCCCTGGAGCAGCAACTGCCCACCCAGCGGCTCGCGGTCTCGTGCGCCTTCCACAGTCCGCTGCTGCAGTCCGCGACCTCCGGGTGGCGGCCCACCCTGGAACAACACGATTTCACGGCGCCGCGACTGCCGGTCTACGGCAACGCCGACGCCAAGCCGTATCCGGACACGGCGCCCGAGATCCGCACCGTGCTGCGCGATCACGTCACCTCCTCCGTGCGCTTCGCCGAAATGATCCTGGCCATGCACGATGACGGCGTCCGCACGTTCGTCGAGGCCGGGCCGGGAACCGTACTCACCGGCCTGGTCGGTCGGATCCTCGCGGACCGTCCGCACGTCGCGCTGAGCGCGGACCAGACCCGGGGATCCGGACTCACCGCACTGCACCGCGTCCTGGGCGCGCTGGCCGTCGCCGGACGCCCCCTGGACTTCGCCCCGCTGTGGGCTGCGTTCACCTCGAGCACTCCTTCGCCATCGTCAACAAGGACGGGTATGACCATCCCCATCTCCGGTCCCAACCCCGATGTGGGTCACCGCGAGAAGACCCCTGCCGCGCCCGCCGTACGCGAGTCGGCCGCCGGGTTCAGGCAGGCCGGCCCGCCGACGACCCCGACCGCGCCGGTCGCCGCGGTGCACCAAGCGCCGCCGCCGACGCCCGCGGCCGTCACCCAGGCACCACCGCCCGCCCTCGTCCAGGCCGCGCTTCCGCCCGCGGCCGTGGCACCGTACGCCGCGCCCGAGCCGGTGACGCAGTACCCCGCGCCCGCTCCGGTGGCGCAATACGCCCCGACGGCTCCGGTGGCGCAGTACGCCGCGCCCGCCCCGGTGGCGCCGGCCGCACCGGTGCCCGCGCCCGTTCCCGTGCCCGCGCAGCAGACGCCCGCCGTGCCGGTGCGGACCTACGAGGCACCGGTCGCGGAGGCGACGACGCACGACGTCACCTCGTCCGGGTCCACCTGGTCGCCGGTGACCTCGTCCGGTGCCTGGCTGCACGCCTTCCTCGAGGTACAACGGCAGGCGAGCGACGCGCACAGCGCGTACCAGAGCACCACTTCGGCCAGTCACGCCTCCTACCTCGACCTGGCCAGGACCTCGCTGGACGGCCTGATGGCCTGGCAGCCCGGTGCCGAGCCCCGTGCCGTGGCGGCTCCGGCGCCCGCTCCGGCGCCCGCGCTCATGCCGGCGCCCGCCCCGCTCGCACCGGCCCCGCAGGCGTTGGAGGCCCGGCCGCACACCCCCCGGGAGATCAGCCCCGCGCCCGCCGCGGTGACGCAGTACCCGCCGACCCCGGTCACCCAGGCTCGGCCGCCCGTGCCGGCGGCCCAGGTCGCCCCGGCCCAGCCCCGGCCCCCGGCGCAACCGGCCGCCGTGCACGCGGCGCCCGCGCTCCGGCAGATCCCGGCGCCGACCGCCGCCCCCGCCCCCGCCCTCACCTCCGCCCCGGCCCCGGCTCCGGTCGCGGCGCCCGCGGCCCCCGCCCAGGAGAGCGGCGCGGACGTGGCGCTGGCGATCGTGGCGGAACTGACGGGTTATCCGGTGGAGATGCTCACGCCGGACATGGACCTCGAGGT
>NZ_JBVHLU010000074.1:0-44741 GCF_055558835.1 Embleya sp. NPDC025285 | reverse complement strand
CCGGTTGCGGGACCACTTCCCGGACGAGGCGAACGTCGACCCGGCGGACCTGGCCCGGCTGCGTACGATCGCCGCCATCGCCGACAAGATCACCTCGCTCCGGGCACCGAACGGCGCGACCCCGCAGACCCGGGCGCTCGCCTCCGTCCCGGCCCCGGCCCTGGCCCCGCTTCCGGAATCGGCCTCGGCTCCGGCCCAGGAGAGCGGCGCGGACGTGGCGCTGGCGATCGTGGCGGAACTGACGGGTTATCCGGTGGAGATGCTCACGCCGGACATGGACCTCGAGGTCGACCTGGGTGTCGACTCGATCAAGCGGGTGCAGATCCTGACCCGGTTGCGGGACCACTTCCCGGACGAGGCGAACGTCGACCCGGCGGACCTGGCCCGGCTGCGTACGATCGCCGCCATCGCCGACAAGATCACCTCCCTCCGGGCGCCCGACGTCGCGACCCCGCAGACCCCGGCCCCGGTCGCGCCCGCCGCGCCGGCCGCCCGCGCGCAGGAGCAGATCCCCGCACAGGCCAAGCACGCCGCGCCCCAGCTCACGGTCCTGCGCACCGGCACCACCCTGGTACCCACCGAGGCCGCGAACGGCGGCCCCCTCAAGGGCCTGCGCGAACAACCGCTGTTGATCACCGACGACGGCACCGGCGTCGCCGAATGCCTGGCGGAGACGCTGCGCCGCGAGGGCATCAAGGTCTCCGTCACCGACCGGGTGACCGAGGACTCCACCGCCGTGATCGTCCTCGCCGGCCTGCGCGAGATCGACCCGGAGCAGGACCCGGACGCACCCACCCGCGAGGTCTTCACGACCCTGCACACCATCGCCGAGGCCATGGAGCGCCGAGGCGGCGTCCTGGTCGTCGTCCAGGACACCGGCGGCGCGTTCGGCACCTCCGGCATCCGCGGTCGCGAGGGCTGCGCCGGCATCGCCGCGCTGGCCCGGACCGCCGCGAACGAATGGGCGCACGCCTCGATCAAGACGATCGACATCGAGCGGGCCGCCCGCGCGCCCCAGGACCTCGCCCAGGCCATCGCCACCGAGCTCCTGCACGGCGACGACACCACCGACGTCGCGCTGACCGCCGACGGCTCGCGCGCGCTGCTCCGCGGCACCACCGAGACCCTCGGCACACCGCGCCCGCTCGACCTCGGACCGGACCCGGTGATCGTGGTCACCGGCGGAGCCCGCGGCATCACCGCGTCCTGCCTGATCGCCCTGGCCGGCGCCCACCGGCCCAAGTTCCTGCTCCTGGGACGGACCCGCCCCGTCGACGAGGACGACGAACTGCGCGGCGCCGCGGACGAGACCGCCATCCGCAAGGTGCTGAGCAACCGTCGCGACGAGAACACCGGCGCCACCCCGACCCTGGCCGAACTCGCCGTCGCCTCCGGCCGGGTGCTCGCCTCCCGCGAGATCCGCACCACCCTGGACCTGCTGGCCGTCGCCGGAGCGGAGACCCGCTACGTCACCGCCGACGCGACCGACCGCGAGCGGGTCTTCGAGGCACTGGCCGAGGTACGCCGGGACTGGGGCCCGATCACGGGCATCATCCACGCCGCCGGTGTCATCGCCGACAGCAACATCTCGGACAAGACCCAGGCCCAGTTCACCTCCGTCTACGACACCAAGGTGCGCGGATTCCGCACCCTCCTGGAGCTGACCGACAACGACCCGGTGCGCCTGGTGTGCGCCTTCTCCTCGGTCAGCGCGCGACTGGGTACCGCCGGGCAGAGCGACTACGCGGCGGCCAACCAGGCCATGGAGCAGATCACCGCGACCGAGGCGGCCCACCGCCCGGAGTGCACCGTGCGAGCCGTGGCCTGGGGCCCCTGGGCCGCCGGCATGGTTTCCCCCGCGCACGCCGAGCACTTCCGTCGGCTCGGCGTCCCGCTCCTGGAAGAGAGCGCGGGCGTCCAGGCGTTCATGACCGAACTCGAGCAGTCCGGTCCGGCCTGCGTCTCGATCGCCGCCGGCGCGGCCGGTCCCGCCGTCGAGACCGACCACGGCGGCGTCACCGAGATCCTGGTCGGCGCCGACACCCACCCCTACCTGGTCGACCACAGCATCGCGGGACGCCCCGTGGTGCCGGTGGCCCTGGTGCTGGAATGGTTCGCCCGCGCCGCGCGTATGGCCCTGCCCGACCAGGATTCCGTACTGGTCCGTGACCTGCGCGTGCTGCGCGCCGTCGCACTGGACAAGTTCGGTGTGGAGGAGACCCGGCTGCGGGTGCACGCGCGCCCCGACGCCACCCAGCCGGACGCCCCGCTGCGCCTGGAACTCAAGAGTGCCGACGGCGCCCTGCACTACGCGGCCCTCGCGGGTCCGGGCGAGGTCGCGACGTTGACCGCCCCGGCCGCGGAGCCCGTCGACGAGAGCTTCGAGGTACACCCGGGCAGCGCCGTCTACGACGGGGCCATGCTCTTCCACGGACCGCTCTTCCACGCCATCACCACGATCAACGGGCTGAGTTCCGCCGGGGCGACCTGCGATCTCGTCGGGCTGCGGCAGCTCGGCTGGGCGCACGACGCCTGGCAGACCGACCCGCTCGTCCTGGACGGCGCGCTCCAGGCGGCCTGCCTGTGGGTGTTGTCCTCGGCCAGCGTGCAGTCCCTGCCGATGGGCGTTCGTGAGGTACGCGTGTTGTCGACGGGCGCCGTGGACACCCCGGTCAAGTGCACCGTCCACAGCGTCATGCAGGGCACCGACAACGCGATCTGCGACATCTGGCTCACCACCGAGCACGAGGGCGCGGAGCGGGTCCTGGGCGTGCTCGCCGGCGTGGAGATGGTCTACCGCCCGGACCTGTCCAGCCCGCAGCGAACCGCGGCGTTGATCTCGACGGACGCGTGAGGGGCATGAACTTTCCCGCCATCGCCATCGTGGGACGCGGCTGCGTTCTGCCCGGAGCCAACGATCCCGCCGAACTGTGGGACACCGTGGTCTCCGGCGCGGTACGACTGACCCCGTTCTCCATCGGGCGCTCGAAGGCCGGACCCGACTGGAGCGGGGCCGACCCCGCGAGCACCGTGTTCGGCCATGTCACCGGGTTCGAGGAACGCTTCGACCCGAACGGCCTGGCCATCGACGCCGAACAGGTCATGGGCCTGGATCCGACCGTCCGCTGGGTCATGCACGCGACCCGGCAGGCACTCGCCGAGGTCGGCCGACTCGGCCTGCAGCCACGCGCCGGCCTGGTCCTGGGCAACATCTCGTGCCCGACCACGTCGATGACCGCCTACGCCGAGGACGTCTGGCTGCGCTCGCAGCCGGCCGAGGTCCGGGCCGGGTGGCCCCGGCACGACCGGCACGCGCCGATCCCGGCGAGCCGATTCTGCTTCGGGCTTCCGGCGCAACTGGTGGCCCGGGCGTTCGAGCTGCGCGCGGGCGCGGTGGTCCTGGAAGCGGCCTGCGCGTCGGTGCTGTACGCGATCGAACTCGCCTGCCGGAAGCTCTCCTTCCGGCAGGCGGACCTGATGGTCGCCGGGGCGCTCAACGGCGGCGCGCCCGAGATCATCAGCCACGGCATGGGTCGGCTGGGGGCACTGAGCCCCAGCGGACGCTCCCGGCCCTTCCACCGGGACGCCGACGGTCTGGTCCCCGCGGAGGGGACCGCCATGGTCGCCCTCATGCGGTTGGAGGACGCCCTGGCCGCGGACGTGCCCGTCCTGGGCGTGATCCGCGGCATCGGGGCGACCAACGACGGCGGCCGGGGCGGCATGCTCGTCCCGGACGGCGGCCGGCAACAACGCGCGATGAGCCTGGCCTACCAGGCCGCGGGCATCGATCCCAAGACGGTGTCCCTGCTGGAGTGCCACGCCACCGGCACCGCGGTCGGCGACACCGTGGAGGCGGGCTGCGCGGCCCGGATCTTCGCCGAACGTACGGACCTGCCGGTCGGTTCGGTCAAGGGCAACCTCGGCCATCCACTCACCGCCGCGTCGGGCGCCGCGCTGCTCAAGGTGCTGGGCGCGATGGAACACGGCACGCTGCCGCCCACCGTCGGTGCCGACGAGGCCATCGACGCCATGCGCGGCACACCGTTGCGCCCGTTGGCCCGGCCGGAGGAGTGGCGGGGTCTTCGGCGCGCCGCGGTGAGCGGATTCGGCTTCGGCGGTGTCAACGCCCACCTGGTCGTGGACGCCTGGAACACCGCCGACCGGGCGTCGGTCTCCTTCCCCGGCGTGGCCGTGCCCGGCCCCGCCGCGCGCCGCCGGCACCAAGTGGCGGTCGTCGGCCTCGGCGCCCGCGTCGGTGACGGCGACACCACGGGCGACTTCGTCGACGCCCTGCTGGCGGGCGAGCCCAGGCTGCGACCGCCGCGTACGGTCGAACTGCGCGTGGACGGCCTGCGCATGCCGCCCAACGACATGCTCCAGACCTCCGGCGAACACCTGTTGGTGCTGGAGGCCGCCCGTGACGCCGCCCGCGCGCTGGAACTGCCCGAGGAGCGCACCATGGTGCTCGTCGGCGTGGGCGCGGCGACCGTGCACGCCGAGTTCTCGGTCTGGCACAACCGCACCACCCTGGAGGCCCGCCGGTCGGCGGCGGCCGAGGCGTCCTCCGAGGACCGCGTCGCCGACCCGTTGAACTGCCCGCCGTGGTCGCTCGGGG
This sequence comes from Embleya sp. NPDC025285, assembly GCF_055558835.1. Taxonomy (NCBI): domain Bacteria; kingdom Bacillati; phylum Actinomycetota; class Actinomycetes; order Kitasatosporales; family Streptomycetaceae; genus Embleya; species Embleya sp. NPDC025285. The sequence continues at coordinate 40,126 of NZ_JBVHLU010000074.1, read as the reverse complement.
GCCTGGGCAACATCGCCGCCAACCGGATCAGCGCGCAGCTTCGGCTGACCGACCACAGCGTCGCGGTCTGCGCCGAGGAGGCATCCGGGATCCGGGCGCTCGACATGGCGGTCGACGCGATCGGCAGTGGGGCGAGCGACGCGGCACTCGTGGGCGCGGTCGACCTCGCCTCCACGGTGGTCCACCGCGCGGTCGTCCGTGACCTCGGACTCCCCGGAGCCGAGGGAAACGCGGCCGTGGTGCTGGCCCTGAAGCGACTCGACCACGCGCGCCGGGACGGCGACCCCGTCCTCGCCGTGATCGAACCGCAGGACCGGGACCGGGACTCGGCCGAGGGAGCGGCGGCGTCGGACGCCGTCGATCTGGTGGTCGGCGACCTCGAATCGGCGCCCGCGCAGTCGGACCGATCGGGCCGGTCGGACCGGTTGGATCCGTCCGGCCTGTTCGGTCGCCCGCACTGCGCCGCCGGCCTCCTGAGTGTGGCCTGTGCGACCGTGGCCCTGTACCACCGCAGCGTGCCCACCCTGGGTGGCGTGGCAGTGCCACGGCCGGAGTTGACCCGGGCGAAGGTGAGCGTCGCCGCGCTCGGGGCGCCGCCGGCCGAACTGGTCCTGAACGCGGGGGACACGGCGCCGGCCGAGACCGGTTTCGCGACACTGGGCCGGAGGGCCGAAGGGGAGACGCCCGCCCGGCGTCTGTCCAGCATCGCGTTCTTCGACCTCAGGACCGTGCTCCGGCTCCAGGAGGCGCGCCCGGCGCGCGAGCTCGTGGCGCTTCCGGCGGCCCGCGCGGTGCCGGCGGTCGAGATCGGTGCCGGTGCACAGGCGCCGGCCCGGACTTCGGCCGCGGTCCCGGTCCCGGTCCCGGCTACGGCAATGGCCGCGGCCCCGCCGCCTCCGCCGACGCCGAGCCACGTGTCGGTCGAGGAAAGCCTGGTACCGGCCGCGCTCAGCGCCCACCAGCGGCTCGTGGGCAGATCCCATCTGCAGTTCCTGAACGCTCGGCACGAGAACCACCTGCTGTTCCTGGAGATGCAGCAGCGGGCGGCCCGAGCGCTGCTCGAGGTCGCTAGCGCGTTCCGGGATCCGCATCCGTCGGAGGCGGTGGTACCCGTACCGCATGTGCCGCAGGCGGGCGCACCCGTACCGCATCCGGTGGGATCGGCGGAGCCGGTGCCTCCGGTCGCCGCGATCGCCCCGGTGCGGCCGGCCGAACCGGCCGCCGAAGTCGCCGCGATCGCCGAGGCCGCCGCGCCGATGCCGACGCCGCAACGCGGCCCGGCCGAGCGCGAGTTCGTGGTCAGCCCCGACGACGATCCGTGGGTGCTGGACCACTGCCCCACCTGGACGTTGCCGGTGCTGCCGATGATGTGCACGGTGGACCACCTCTTCCAGGCGGCGAGCACGCACACCGGTCTCCAGGCGACCGGCCTGCGGGAACTGCGCCTCCAGCGCTGGATCCCGGTGGTGAGCCCCACCCGTCTGGCCACCAGGGTCGAGCCGATCGCGGGTCGGGACCGGGACGTACACGTCAGCCTGCTGATGTGGCGGCCGGCCCGGAACGAGGCGCTGTCCCGGTTCGAACTCGTGGCCGAGGCGACGATCACCTTCGACCGGCCCGAAACGCCGGCTCCGCTGCCGCCGCTCACCGATGCCCAGCGCGCGGAACTGCCGTATCTGACCAATCGGCTGCCGCACGGCCCGGCGTTCCAGTACCTCACCGAGGTCGGCTACGGCAGCGGTGGCGCGGTGGGCATCCTGGACGCGCGACGCGGTTCCGTCCCCGGGACGTTCACGCATCCCGGGCTGCTCGACGCGGCGACGCACATCATCGCCGATCGGGTGTTCTGGTTGCCCTATCCCCAGGTCGGGCCGAACGTGGTGCCCTATCCACACGGCCTGGTCCGGATGGACCTGTTCGCCCCGTTCCCCACGGAGGGGCAACTGCGCGTGGAGGCCCGTCCGGCCGGAGCCGAGGGCGATCTGCTCTTCGTCGACTTCCAGGTGTTGGCGGGGGATCGGCTGTGCGCCGCGTTCCGCAACGTCAGCATGGTCTCGCCGCCGAGTGTGCTGGAACTGCAATCCGGCGCGGATCGGCGGGCCTTCCTCCTGGAGCGCCGCTACGCCCCGGCGATGAGCATGTCCCAGGTCGTCGGGGGCGCCAGCCGGCTGGACCGGGCGGTACTGGAGCAGGCCGACTGGCCGACCGGCGGGCTGGCCTACGTCTACGGCCTGCCGGCCGGGGCCCCGGCCCGACTGCACGCGGAGGAGGTCGCGATGCGTGAGCACGTGGCCCGCGCGCACGGCGAACACCCGGCCCGGGTGGTCGTCGACGTACCGAACCAGGTGGCGTGGATGGCCGACCAACCGGACCGGAAGCACCGACTCCTGGTGCACTCGGACAACGAGACGGTCACGGTCGAGAACCGGCCGTAGCCCGCGCCCGCGCGCGGTCGAGGCCCACCGGTGGGCGGGATTCCTTCGGGGTCCCGCCCACCGGCGTGTGCTCGACGTGCGAGTCCCGACGGCAGTCGACTCGGGTCCGAGGCCCCGGCCGCGCTCCGCGCGATGAACCGCGGCCAGGCCCTGTCCGGCGAATCCTGGTGGGTCCGCGCCGCCCGGCACCGCGCCTCGCCGCACCGGAGAAGCAGCCGAATGGAAGCACCATGCGGCTGCTTCTCCGGCACGCCGATGCACGGCATCCGCCCTTCGGGCTCCTCGCTGCGCTCACGACGCGGCCCGATCCACCAAGATCCGCCGGACAGGGGCCTAGGACATCGCGTCGCGCAGCGCGGCGACGATCGTTTCGGGTGGGTGGATTGCGGCGGCGGCGTGTTCGGCCGCGTCGAGGACGTCGGCGAACCGGTCGGGTTCCGCGCGGCCCAGCACCTCGCGCAGCCATGGGACGAGGCGGGCGGCGTCGGTCGGAACCTCGGGCAGCACGAGGCCGGGTACAGAGGGGGCGGGCCGTACCACCGGAGGGTGCCGCTCGTCGCGCTGCGGCTTGCGCGCGGTGGGACGTGTGCCGCGAAGGAGGCGTCGCAGGCCGGGGGACAACGCGACCGGCTCGGCGGGCCGCGCGGGTTCCGGGTCCCGAGGGGGCGCGGCGTCCGGTTCGGGAGCGTGCCAGGCGGACAGGTCCGGGGCTCGGCGTTCGCTGCCCCAGCGGCCCACCGGCAAGCGGACCTTGTGCGGATGCACGCACACCCCCACACCCGACTCGGCGTCGATGCGGCGTCCCTCGCCCGGGCGCCACGGCCACGCCGGGTCCGGCCGGTCGGCCACGTCGAACTCGCCGGGAGCGAAGCGCAGCGACGGGCAGTACCCGCACACCTCCCCTTCGATCCACGGCGGCAGGACCGGCTCGTACGAGGACATGACGGCAGCGTAGTGACCCGGGCCCGGACGCGGGTCCGAAGGGTGCCGATCATGCGCCCCGCCGCCCGGGAGACGCCGCGCCCCGGTCCCGGAGCCCGACGGCTCCGGGACGGCCGGCCCGGTCGGCGGCGTCGACCCGCGTCGACGCCGCCGATCCGGCGGGGTCGCGCGGGGCTCAGACCCCGTCGGGGCGCAGGGTCCCACGGGCGACCATGTCGACGGCGGTGTCGACGTCGGGCGTCATCCAGCGGTCCTCACCGAGGGTGGGTACCCGTTCGCGGAAGCGGTGGTGCAGTTCGTCGGTGGCCTTGGCCAGGGGCAGGTCGCCCATGGTGGGACGGGCCAGGTCGATGCCCTGCGCGGCGAGGAGGAACTGCACGGCCAACACGATCTCGGCGCGGTGCAGGTTGTCGTCGAGGTTGCGCGCCGAGGCCATGGCCATCGTGTTGTGATCCTCCTGCCCGAACTTCTCCGGTCGGGACAGCACCCCGGCGGGCATCGCGCGTGCCTGCATCTCCGGGATCAGCGCCGCGCCGACGGTCTGGACCTGCACCATGCCGGAGTTGAGTCCGACCGGCGGGCCGGCGAGGTTGTCGGGGAGCCCGTAGCTCCACTTGGAGGCGATCAGTCGTCCGGACAACTCGTGCGAGAGTACGGACACGTCGGTGATCTGCGCGTTGAGGGTGTCGATCGCGTGTCCGATCTGCGCGCCGTCCCAGTTCCCGCCCATCACGAACTCCCACGTGTCGTCCGGACGTTCGAACAACAGCGGGTTGGAGGTCGAGGCGTTGGCCTCGCGGGTGATGATGGTCTGCGCCTCGTCCAGGGTCTGCCGGGCGGTCGCGACGATGTGCGGGGCGGCGCGTACGGACACCGCGTCCTGCACGCGCGGCGACGTCTCGCCGAACCGCTCCCGGCCCTGCTCGGTCATCCACGCGCTGTCGTCGGTCAACTCGCGCAGCCGGGCCGCCTCGTGCTCCTCGGCGGGGATGCGCCGCTCGGCGTGGGTGCGCTCGTCCAGGGAACTCGCCTCGGCCCGGGTCGCCTCCAGGAACAGCGCGAACGCGCCCCGGAATTGGTCCAGGAACCGTTCCGAGCGATCCACCGACGCCGTGTAACGCGCCGTCAGCACACCGCTGCCGCTGATCAGCGGCAGCGTCTCACCGGCTTCCAATGGGAAATCGACCGGCAGCCCCGCCTGTTGGAGCACCTCGCGGGCTCCGCGCGCGGGCCCCTCGCGGTACCGGGCGGTGCCCGCGTCGCCGGTGAGCACGAGTCCCGCGGCGGCCATCGGCTGGAGGTCTCCGGTCCCCAGCGAGCCGATCGAGGGCATCACCGGGGTCACGCCCGCGTTGACCAACGCGAGCATGCGCTCGACCATCTCGGGCCGCACGCCCATTTTTGCCCGGGCCATCGCGTTCGCCCGCAACACCAGGGCCAATCTGGCCACGCCGGGGGAGAGTTCCTCGCCGGTACCGGCGGCGTGCGAGCGCAGGACCCGGCGTTGGAAGTCGCGTTGTTGCTCGTCGGTGAGGGGATGGTCCTTGAGCGGGCCCAGCGCCTGGTTCCAGCCGTACACGCGCTGCCCGCGGGCGAGCGCCGCCAACGCTCCCGTGCGGGCGGTGCGCATGCGCGTGGCGGCGGCCGGGGCCAGGCGTACCGCACCCGCGTTCCCGTGCAGCACGGCCTTCATCTGCGCGAGGGTCAGGTGGTCACCGTCGAGCGTGATGCCCGCCGCCTGCTTGGTGTTCGTCGACGCGAGCGAGGCGACCGGCCGCTTCGGGCTCGGACTCGCCGAGCCGGTCACCAGGGCGGACGTCACGGCGACCGCCACGACGACCCCCGTCCAACGTCGCCGGCGTGCCGGTGGCACGGGCCGAGGTGGAGCGGCCGGATGCGGCCGGAGGCCCTTGAATTCGGGAATCGGGAACGAAAAATTCACACCGAGACCATCGGCGCCCCGGCAGGGATCCTGAACAAACTCACCGGCGGCGCCGGCGAGGGCGGCGGTGGTGCCGGGGCAGGCGGCGGCGACCGGCGGGTCCGTTCGGCTCGCCGCCGTCGCGGATGTGCCGGGTCACTCCTCCTGGTCGTCGTGGGCGTACAGCTTCAGCACCGGAACGCCCACCTTGTGGCGGGCCCGGCTGGCCCAGTCCCGGTGGAAGAACTCCTCGACCAGGTGCGGGGCGGTCAGCACGATCACCTCGTCGGCGTGCGTCTGTTCGACCACGGTTCGCAGCAGGTCCAAGGGGTGGCCCTCGATGAGTTGGCCCACGGCCTCACTGCCGGCCTCCCGCAGGCTTCGGAGCGAGTGCTCCAGTGCCAGGGCGGCGGGCCCCTCGGCTCCCTCGCCTTCCGGCTCGTCCGCCTCGTGGACCGCCTGCTTCAGCTCTCCGAGCGCGACGTCGTCGATCGAGCGCAGCAGTCGGTCCTCGTTGCCGCGCGGCTGCATCAGCACGACGAAGGACATCGTGTCGTCGTGGAGGGTGGTGACGAGCTCGACGTCCGCCGCGGACAGCGGCTGCTCGACCATCAGAACGCTTGTGAACACCATGAGCCTTCCCTCGGCGCACCCGGACGGGCACGGACGGTACGCAACGATAGCGACACGTTCCGCCCTCGATCCTCTGATTCCCTCGCGCACCGCCGTCGACGCCTCGGGCGTGGGTCCGCGCCGGGAGACCAGCACCCCCGTCAGGCACAGTGCGCCGCCCACCAGTGCCACCGGCTCGGGCACTTCGTCGAGGAGGGCCCAGGACATCAGCACGACGACGACCGGCACCAGATACGTCGTCGCGCCCATCCTTCCGGCGGTGGTGCGCGAGAGCGCGTACGCCCACGTGTAGAAGGCAAGCGCGGTCGGGAACAGGCCCAGATAGACCATGCCGAGCACGGCGCGCGGTGGCGCGGACGCCAGATCGTGCGCCAGGCCGTCGGCGAACGGCAGGCACGCCACCGCGCCGACGGCGCAGCCGAACGTGGTGACCTGGAGCGCCGAGGCATGCCCGAGCGCGGGCTTTTGCGCCATCACGCCGGCGGCGCTGCCCACGGCCGCGACCAGGCACAGCAGTACGCCCACCAACGGGGCGCGGCCGGCGTCCAGGCCGGCGAACCCGACCAACGCGGCGCCCGCGAAGGCCAGTGCCACGCCGACCATCAACTGCCGCGGGAACCCCTCCTTCAGGAGCCAACCGCCGAACAGGGCGATCAGGATCGGGCCGACGTTGACCACCAGCGCCGCGGTGCCCGCGTCGACCTCCTGTTCACCGCGATTGAGCGCGACGAAGTACACGCCGAACCACAGCACACCCGAGCCGAGGATGCCCGGCCACGCCGCACGGGCCGGCACTCCTTCGCCGCGCACCAGCAGGAACAGGCCCAGTACCACCGCCCCCAGGACCAGTCTGCCCAGCGCCAGGGCGCCGGCGGAGAAGTGCGGCGCCGCGTCACGGATGACGACGAACGCCGACGCCCACAACAACACGGTGATCCCGGCCGCGACCAACGCCCGCCCCCGGTCACCCCGCCACACCCTCCCCGTCACCCGCCCGACGCGCCGGCCGTGCTGCTCGACGCGTCGGCGGCATCGGAACCCACCGGTTCCGCCGCCGGTTCGTCCCGCACCGACACCAACACCAGCACGATCGACAACACCGAACCCACCGTCAGCACCGGCCACACCTGATGCCCGAAGCGAATGAACAACCACCCGCCCACGACCGGTCCGACCGCCGCGCCCAGGCTCCAGGCGAAGTGGAAGCCGCCGATGTAGTGGCTCTTGAGATGCGCGGGTCCGGCGACCACCGGATAGGCGGTGGTGGCCGGACCGCCGAGGATCTCGCCGACCGACCAGATCAGCGTGCCGAGCAGGATCACGGCCGGGCCCAGCGGCAGTCCGTACACGGCCACGCCCACGCCCACCAGGACCAGGGCCCACGCCATGGTCAGGCGTTGCGACCATGCCTGCGCGTACTTGGTGACCAGCAATTCGAACGAGATGACGATGAAGCCGTTCAGTGACACCGCCAGCGTGTACCAGAAGATCGCCACGCCGCTGTCCTTGACGTCGAGCGGCAGCGTGGACAGGTACTGCACGTAGACGACCCCGAAGAAGAAGATCGCGGTCAGGTAGAGCATGTAGCGACGATCGCGCAGCATGGCGCGATACCCGCCCCGCCCGACCCGACCGGCCTCCCGCGCGCTTTCCTCCCCGTCGGCGCCCGCGGCGGCGGGCGCGCCCGCCGCGCCCGGTTCGGCTGATCGGGGCGGCAACGTCAGCCACGCGATGGTCGCGTAGATGAGCGCGATCGTCGCCTCGACCCAGAAGACCAGTGCGTAGCTGCGGCCCGCCAGGTTGTACAGCGCGAATCCGAACAGCGGCGCGACGGTGGCGCCCAGGTTCAGCCCGAAGCGGTACATCGCGAAGATCATCACCTGGCGGTTCGCCGGCGTGAGGTCGGAGAGCAGGGTGGCCGACGCCGGGCGGTAGAGCTGCCCGGCCAGGCTGACCAGGGCCACCGCGACCAGGATCAGGCCGAACGAGGGCAGGTAGAGGATGGCCGCCAGGGGCACGCTCGCGCCGACCATGCTCAGCACGCTCGCGTTGCGCGCGCCGAGCCTGATCGACAGCGCCCCGCCCAGCAGCACGCCCACGATGGCGCCGCCGCCGTACACACCCAGCGCGAACGCCGCCTGACCGTCCGAGTAGCCCTGCGAGGTCAGGAACAACACCAGGAAGATGTTCAGGAAGGCGCCGAGGCGGTTGACGAACGCCCCGGCGAGCAGCGTCTTCGCCGGGAGCGAGGCCTGCCGGAAGGTGGCCACCACGGCGGCCTTGTCGCTGTCGTGGCCCTCCTCGTGGACGACGTCGGTCATGCCCGTCAGCCGATGACGATGCGGATGGCGGCGCGGACGCGCTGCTCCAGGGCGTCGAGTCCGTCGGGCGTGGGGGCGTCGATGAAGAAGGTGACGGACCGGTCGTCGGAATTGGCGAGCGGCACCAGCGAGGCACCGCGCTTCTGCAGGACCAGCACCGCACGCAGCGTCGGTTCCTCGCCCGGCCCCCCGGGTTTGATGTCCGGCCACACACCGCTGTCGCCGATCCACTCGGGCCGTACATCCGGCCAGTCCAGGACGACGTCCTCCAGCGTGCCGGGCCGGTGCTCCAGGTAGACCTGCCGGGTGTAGCGGTGCGGCCGCGGGTAGCCGGCCGGTTCGCCGAGCGCGACGCGCAGGATCTCCGGCTCCAGGGGACGGCCGGTGGCCAGTTGATACAGCGTCAGCAGCCCGTCGCCGGGGGTGCGCGCGGCCACCTCCATCAGGCGCGGGAGACCGTCGTCGCCGACCCGCCACTCGGAGTGCGCGATCCCGTTCTCGAACGCGAGCGCCTCCACCAGCCGCCGATTGGCCGTCACGAGCGCCTCGCGCAGGTCCTCGCGCACGCCGGGCACGCTGTGCGCCATCTCCACGAAGGTGTGCGTGTGGCTGTCGGTGGTGACCTTGTCCGTCACCGACGCGAAGACCACCGCGCCGTCCTGGACGAGGCTCTCCACGGAGAACTCCGGGCCCAGCACCTTCTCCTCGACCAGGACGACCTCGTGGTCGGGGTAGGAGGCCAGCCGCTCGCGCAGCGCGGCCACGTCGTCGACCGTCTCGACTCCGGAACTGGAGGCGCGCGAGGCGGGTTTGACCACGACCGGGAAGCGCACCGCGCCGAGATCGACGCTCGCGCGCTCGCCGGCGGGAATGGTCAGCGACGCCGGTCCCAGGTCGGCGGCGTACCAGCGTTGGAGATACTTGCTGCGGCAGGCGCGGCTGGCGCGTAAGCCCGGCGAGCGCACCCCCAGTCCGTCGGCGAGCAGGCCGGTCGGCTCGGCGAGGTAGTCGCCCACCGCGTAGGCGCCGACGATGGTGTACGCCTCGCGCCAGGCCGCGGTCCGGGCGATCGCGCCCGCGACGAACGCGCCCTGCACCGTGAAGTCGCCGGTGACGTAAGCGATTTCGGTGATCTGCGAGGCGGGGTTGGAGGTGTCGGCCATCGCCGCCGTCGCCTGCTCGCGGTAGGACTCCGCGGTGATGACCAGGATCTCGAGGCCGCGCCCGGAGAGTTCGGTCAGATACAGCGGATTGCGGCGGATCACGGGGAACGAGCCGGTCAGGATGAATGCCTTGGGCCGGTCGGCGGGATCCCGCGACTCGAGTCGTGCCTGGGTCATGGTTCCGTGTCCTCCTGGATCGGTGGATCGGTGGATCGGTGGATCGTGGGGCCGGCCGGTGCTCAGCCCGTCCGGCGTTGTTCGTCGAAGCGCCAGTCGACGCCGTTCGCGCTCAGGAAGGCCAGCCACCGCCGGGCGTCCTCGGCGCCCTGGGCGGCCTGGCGCAGGCCGGCGGGCGCCTTTCCGTCGAGGATCTCGGTGACGCCGTACGCCAGCGGCAGGGACACACACCGCGCCATCGCGCTCTCCTCGGCGTCGCCGACCGTGTCCAGGACGTATTCGCCGTGCCAGGACGCGCCGTTCGCGCCGCGGATGTCGAGCGCGACGGCGAGCACGACCCGGTCGCGGTCGGCGTCGGTGGTCGGATGGCGGGCGGCGAGTTCGTCGGCGAGGGCGGCGATGCGGTCTCCGTCGCCGGTGCGCACCGTGGCGAACACGTCCTCCCAGGCCCGCAGCCAGCCCTCCAGGCGCAGCGTGCCGCGGACGAACACGCGCGCCTGCCAGGCGGGTGGGAAGGCGTACTGGGCGAGGTAGGGGACGCTGTCACGGTTGGGGTAGGCCTCGAACGTCTCGCCGTCGAGCGCGTGCGCGCGGGTCGCCGTCCACGGGAGGTCGACGACCCGCTCGACACCCTCGTCGAGGTAGCGGGCCGGTGCGCGCAGCGCGCTCAACACTCCGCGCGGCGCCCAACTGAAGCGGTAGCGGAACTCGTTGGGCTCGGCCGGGACTCCGCCGCAGTACGAGGTGAACTCGACGGTGGCCGGGCCGTCGCCGACGACCTCACGGCCCCTGGCCACCAGCAGGTCGGCGAACAGGTGGTCGATACCCGGGTCGAGGCCGGCCTCGGTCAGCACGACCAGGCCGGCCTTCGCCGCGGCCGGCGCCTCGGCCAGGATGCCCTCGGAGACGTAACTGCTGCAGGCGAAATGGGCGTTGTGCTCGACGCACAGCCGCAGCAGCGCGGGGTGCTCGCTCGCGGGCAACATCGACACCACGATGTCGCCGGTGCGCAACTCCTGTGCGAGCCGGCCCAGATCGTACGCGCGGGCGCCTGCGCGGTCGGTCAGGCCCAGCCGGGCCAGGCAGCGCTCGGCCTTGGCGTCGGTGCGGCCCCACACCAGCAGCCGCCGGGCCCGGTCGGCCACCACGCGCAAGCCGCTGCCGGTGGACAGGCCGGTGCCGATCCAGTGCACGGTTCCGTCGGCGGGAATCGCGTCAGACATGGACGTTCTCCGTTTCCAGGCCGTTCGCTTCGCATGCGTCGCGGAAGACCCGCAGGCAGCGCTGCCAGGGTTGGCCGGGTTCTCCCAGGGTCAGCAGATGGGGCGTCAGTTCGGCGGAGAAGGCGACGCCGGCCTCGCGAGGCAGCAGCGACGGCAGGTTGTCGATGGCGATCACGCCCAGTGGGTCGCCGACGTCGCGCAACGGGCGGACCGGCTCGCGCCAATCGGTGGTGTCGTCGTAGATGGGCAACACGTTGTCGCGCGAGGTGACGTCGCACGTGACGTCCGCGATCAGGGACAGTCGCCGGGGCCCGGCCCGCAGGGATTCGACGGTCACGAACGGCGGGGTCGGCGCGGTCACCAGCACGGCGTTGACGAGAATGTCGTGATCCATCAGGGCCGCGCGGTCCAGCGATCGGGTCTCGGCGACGTCCCAGCAGGTCGGCTCGATCCCCGCGACCGCCAGCGCGTCCCGCGCGCCGCGCCCGCACCGACCCAGTGCCCCGACGACCAGCACGCTCGGCCGCGTGCCGCCGGACGTCTCGCGCAACACCCGATCCAGGGCCTTTTTCGTCAGCGGTCGCAGCGGCAGGTCCAGCCGTCCCCGATGCCGGAGCACCGCGAGCGCGGCGCCCATGTAACCGGCCCAATAGCCGAACGCGGCCAGCCGTCGACCGTCCGCGTCCGTGAGGTACTCCATGTCCAGCAGCGCGCCGCCACCCGCCGCGAAGCGCCGCAGCAGCGCCGCGGCGTCGCGCTGGCCCTTGTACGCATGGCCGAAATACACGTGCCGGTGCGCCAACGCAGCCGGCTCGGCGGGCAGTTCCTTGAGCCCGACGATGAACTCCGTGGCCGGGGCGTCGAGCCAGGAACCGGCCTCGGCGGCCACGCAGCCGGCGTCGAGGTAGTCCGAGATCGGAAAGGCGCGCTGCGGCGAGTGCTCGACCGTGAGCGTGATGCCGTGCGCGACCAACCGCGCGGCGTCGGCCGGCACGATCGGTGCCCGCCGCTCGCTCTCGCGCGCCTCGTGTCGCATCGTGATCCCGACGTCGGTCGTGCGCGGGTGGGGTTCGGCCATGTGGTGCCCTCCGGTTGCCGGTTCGTGATCTCGCGGGGTCGGGGCCGACTCAGATGACCAGGTCGGCCAGGTCGTCGGTCTCGCCGGGGGACGGGGTGTCCGGGCCGGCGGGCGGGTCGCCGGCGGATATGCGCTTGAGAATCGGCTGTTCGAGGAAGTACGCGAAGGAGGCGTACCCGCGCCACACGCGACGCCACTGTTCGGCCACCGCCGCCTCTCCCACGGTGCGCCGCACCCGGTCGAGATAGCCGACGATGATGTCGGCGGCCTGCTTGGCGTGCCCGGCGGAGAAGTTGTCGATGGTCAGATGTGCCTGCTCGTAGCAGTCGTCGATGCCGTGATGGCGCAACTTCTGCAACTCGTGCAGCCGCATCTCGCCGGAGCCGAACATCTCGATCGCCAGGTTGTAGCCCAGGATCTCGCTGTGGAAACGGTCCGGGAACAGGCACATGCACAACTGCTGGATCGCGAACCCGTAAAGATCGTCCGGGAGTTCATCCTGCTCGATGAAGGCCTCGTCGCGAATGTGCGGAAGCCGGATGCCCGCGCTGGCCAACACCCGGTGGGTCAGCGTGATGTGGTTCTTGCGCAGGTCGCCGTTGCCCATCTCGTCGGCGTAGATGGCGAACAACATGGCGTCGGTCTCGCGCTCGTCGTGCCCGAGATTGCCGAGGCGGTGCAGCCACGCGCCGTCGATGAGGTAGGTGAGGTAGTAGGTGGACTGCCGAAAGAGCACCTCGTCGCGGTCCGGGATCTCGCGCAGCGGCTCGTACGGGTCGACCAGCTTCTCCCAATAGACCCGCTCGGCCCGCTCGTACAGCGCCTGTGGGCTGTAGTCGAACCAGCTCGCGTCGGTGTACCGGCCGCCGGCGCCGTGCACGAACAGGATCTCCGCGTCCCGGAAACAGCGCTCGGCCCGCTCGGCGGCGATCGGCAGGGTGTTGGGGAAGTTCTCGATGTTGACCAGGCGGTGGAACAACTCGCGGTGGTCGCGTGGTTCGGCCTCGGCGATCACGACGTCGGCGGGCGCGCTGCGGGCGATCGCGGCCCGCCGGCGCTCGGCCGCCTCGTCCCCGGCGGTCTCGGGTGAGATCTCGATGACGGGACGCTCGCCGGCCTGGACGCTCGCCGCCCAGGCCCGGAAGGTCGCCGCCTCGTGTTCGTCGAAGATCCCGAACATCGGCCCGCCGAAGCGCATCGCGTCCAGGAGCCGGCAGTCGCCGTTGCCGGGCCCGCGCAGGTGGCCGGACTCGCGTAGGTCGGCCAGGAAGCCGGCGAGGTCGATCCGGGCGGCGCCGAAGACGTCCGTCAGCGCCTTGCCGCCGATCCGCACGTCGCCGTGCTGGCGGCCGGCGAGCGGGGCGTGGCGCGCGATGATGTCGGCGACCTTCGACTCCAAGGTGAGGTTGTCGTGCCAGGCGCCGAGCTCGGCGAGCATCGCGACGTGTTCCCGCTCCAGGTCCAGGGTCAGCCGCACGGCCGCGTACAGCCGGCGCCGCGTGGCCGGACCGGCCAGTGCCAGATGTTCGGCCAGCACTTCGCGCAGATCCGGCTCGGACAACAGCGGCGCGGTGTCGGTGAGCAGGTCGTCCACGCCGAGCGCGTGGAAGGCGTAGTGCACGCCCGAGACCTCGGGCAGGAAATTGGCGGGCAGCCGGGACAGGGCCAGGTGGAAGCTGCCGTGCAGGGCGGTGAGCGGGCGGGCCCGGGCCTTGTCCAGGAAGTCGGCGGCGGCGATCTCCGGCAGGAGTACACCCGCGCTCTCCAGCGCGCGCCGGCGCAACCGGGCCTGGCCGCGCTCGGGATTGCCGCCGCCGCGCAGGGTCAGGTGGTGGGCGAAGAGCCGGTTGACGACGACGGAGGGCTGGGTCGCGGGCTGGGAAAGCGTGTCCAGCCGGCAGCCGGCCGACAGGGCCAGCGGCGCCCGCCCCCGCAGGGCCCTCGCGCGAGCCTGCGGACCCGATCGGGTCAGGGCCGCCAGGACCGCGGCCAACTCGGCGCGGACGGCCTGTACTTCGGCGGCGATCGCATCGGCGTCGGCGAAGGTGCCGGCCGCCGCGTCCGGGGCCCGGTCCTCGGCCGCGGGCAGGAAGGCGTCGATCACGCGCCGGGCGACCAGGAGCGTCGACTCCGACTCCTGGTCGCGCAGCAGAAGCCGGAACAACTCGTTCGGCTCCGCGAGCGTGGCAGCCCGGGCTTCCTCCCAGCCGGCGCGGCTGAACGCGAAGGGCCGGAGCGGCAGCGCGTCGATGGTGTCGGGAAGGACGAAGGGCACGAAGCCACGGTCGCCGCCCGGCGTACGCGGTGCGGTGGTCATCCTGGGCCTCCTCCTGGGGGTGTCGTCCACGGTCATCCGGCGGCCCTGCGCAGCAGCACTCCGATCCGTTGACCGGGAACGCCGGCGGCCAACAGGTAGTGCCGGCCCGGTTCGACGTGCCCCGCCTCGGCCCGGTCGACCAGGTTGATCAACGGATCGGCGGCGAAGCAGTGGCCCACCCGGGTGATGTTGTCCAGATGGAGCTGGGCCGGGGTGAAACCGGCCTGCCGCTCCTTCATCACGATCACCGGCTTGAAGATGTTCGCGTGCATCAGCCCCGCGATGTCGCCCGGCTTCATCCCGAGGGGGGTGAGCAGGCGCTCGTTCACCGTGCGGGCCAGGTCCGCGCTGATCTCGTTGGCGTGCGCCAGCCTGCCCGGGTCCTGGGCGCTCGCGCAGGCGAGGATCTCGTAGCCGCCCTCGACCTCGCCCTCGGCCGCCACCAGGCAACTCGCCGCCCCGTCGCTGAACAGCGCGTAACTCGCCATCCGGTCGTCCTCGTGCGCGGCGCTGTCGGTGGTGACCACCAGCACCCGCCGGTGGCGACCGGCGCGGACGAACGCGGTCGCGGTGTCGATCGCGGCCAGCAGGTTCACGCAGCGATTCATGTTCTGCCCGTAGAAGGGGACGTCGCCCAGGCCCGACTCGGCCAGGAAGGACTCCATGAACGCGCCGTGACCCTCCGAGGGGCCGGGTACCCGGGTCGAGCACAGCACGACCGCGTCGGCGCCGCTCGCCGTGGCCCGCAGGGTCGCTGCGGCGCTCTGCGCCGCGATCGCCTCCAGGCTTCGCTCGGTTCGTCGCACGGTGCCCCAGCCCCACAGGCCGGGCGTCGGCGCCATCTTGAACTCGGCGGCGCGCGCGGCCAGGTTGGCGATGCTCGTGTGCGGGACCTCGAACTCGCCCAGGACGTACCGCGGCCCGTGCAGGTGGGCGGACGGTCCGGTCACGAGTCCTCCTCCGGTTCGGCGGCCGGCTCGGACATCAGCGCGTTCACCTCGGCGTAGGGCACGGCCTGCCCGACGAAGGCGAACGTCCCGTGCTCGCGCACCTCGCGCGCCGCGCGCAGGAAGCCGCCCAGCGCGGCCCGGGCGAACGCCGAGCCCAGGCTGATCCGCCGAGCGCCGCACTCGCGCAACTCCTCGACCGACAACGCCGGACCGACCCCCGCGAGCACGTTGACCGGCCGATCGAGCACCGAGCACACGGTGCGGATCGCCTCGACGTCCGGCAGACACGGCGCGTACAACACGTCGGCGCCCGCCGCCTCGTAGGCCTGGAGCCGCACGACGGTGTCCTTGAGATCACCCCGGCCGTACAGGAAGTTCTCCGCCCGCGCGGTCAGGGTGAACGGGAACGGCAGCGCCCGGGCCGCCTCGACGGCCGCGGCCACCCGCTCCACGGCCGCCTCGATCGGCAGGATCGGGTCGTCCGGGTCCCCGGTGGCGTCCTCGATGGAGGCGCCCACCAGGCCCGCGTCGGCGGCCAGCCGGATCGTGTGGGCGATCTCCTCGCCGGACGTGCCGTAGCAGCTCTCCAGGTCGGCGCCGACCGGCAGCGGCGTCGCGGCCACGATCGCGCGGGCGTTGTCCAGCGCCTGCTCGCGATCCAACAGGTTCACGCCGTCGGAGTGGCCCAGCGCGAAGGCCAGGCCCGCGCTGGTGGTCGCCAGCGCGGTGAAGCCGAGCTGCGTCAGCAGGCGGGCGCTGCCCGCGTCCCACGCGTTCGCCACCACGAACGCCCGCTCGCTCTCGTGCGCCTCCTTGAAGGCGAGGCCCCTTCGGTACCGGTCTGCCGGGTCGAGCAGCATTGCCGTTCCTTCCGATGCGCTTTGGATGCGTTCAGCGTGCCCTTGCGGGGTCAGATCACTTCGATGTGCTGATCGGCCCGAACGGCGGTCAGCAGCAGGTCGATCACCGCCGAGGGGCCCTTGTCGCGGAAGTGGAAGTGGCCGCCGTCGACCCAGTGGCACTCGGGCGGGCTCACACACTCGCGGTCCCACAGCGCCAGCTTGTCGGGGGACAGGTAGGGGTCGTCGCGGCCGGCGATGAGCGTGACGCCCACCGCCAGCGGGGCGGCCGAGGTGTACTCGTAACCGGCGGCCATCCGGAAGTCCGCGATCACGCCGGGCAGCAGCAGGTCCAGCACCTCCTCCTGGGCCATCACCTCCGGGGGCAGACCCTCGAAGAACTGGAGCGCCTCGGCGAACTCCCGGCCCTCCAGGGCCGCGAGATGGCGAACGCGCTGCGAGGGCGCCAGCGAGGGGGCCGACACGCCGGAGACGAACAACCGTCGCAGCGTGGACAGATCGCGCAGCCGACGCGCGGTCTCGAACGCGACGAGGCTGCCCAGACTGTGTCCGAACAGGTAGACGGGCCGCGTGCCGTCGGCGCCCGACTCCCGGGCCCGGGCCCGGATCGCCGAGGCCGCGCCGTGCGCGAACTCCGCCAGCGTCGGTCGGGCCTCGCGTGCCCGGTGCGCGCGGCCGGGCGGGCACACCGCGACCAGTTCCGCCTCGTCGCCCAGCTCCTCCTGCCAGGACAGGAACGAACGCGCGTCGCCGCCCGCGTGGGCGAAGCAGTACACGCGCGGGGTGTGCGCGGCGGCGCCGTCGCGCGTGACGAACCAGCCGCCGCCGGCCACGGACACACTCACGAGATCACCTCCGCCGGTGCGGCGCCCCGGGCCACGGCGGCGCGCAGCGAGAACGAGTGGGTGCGATGGAGCGCCGGATCGCCCGGCCGCACGTGCAGTTCGCCCAGGTCCGGCCGCAGCACCACGGCCGCCACCGTGCGCTCGCGGCGGACGTCGCCGTTGCCCTCGACCCGGATCGGCGCCCGCGACAGCAGCGCGAAGTGCTCCTCGACGCCCGCTCGGGGCGCCAGCTCGGTCAGGCGGGCACGGCAGGCGTCCAGCCGCTGCCGGGAGAAGTTACGGGCGAAGACGTTGAGTTCGTCGTGCGCGACGAAGTCCGGGTGCAGGAAGTGGTTGGTGTGCGTGCTCGTCGAGGACTCGCTCACCCGCAGCTCGTCGCCGAGGATCTCCACCCATGCCGACTTGCGGGCGTCGCACAACACCAGGTTGCGCGAGCTCGCCAGCTTGAGGGTACGCAGGATCCGTACCGCGTCGTCCACGTCGCGGGCGCTGTCCAGCAGGTGGCGGATGGCCAGGTAGGGCGGCAGGCCCGGTCGCCACCGGCCGCCGAGCACGAGGTTGAGCCCGACCGCGAGACCGTCGCTGTTGACCCCGAGGTAGCCCAGGAGCCCACCGAAGCCGAGCACCAGGACCCGGCGGGGCGAGCCGGTCCGCGTGATGTCCAGGACGCAGATCTGGTCGTCCAGGTCGCCATTGAGGTCGACGGTCTGCGCCAGCACCGGGCCGGCCGCGCCGCCGACGGCGTACGTCGTACAGTCACCCATGGTCGGTATGCGCTGGTATCCCATGATCTCGCGCCGGACCTGCAACAGCAGCGCCTCGTCGGCACCGAGCCCCGCTCCCTCGGCCAGCCCGTGCAACTCCTGTGCCAGCAAAGGCGTCTGGGTCTCTATCTCGACCCGGTACGCATCCAGCGTCGGCTTCAGCGTCGCCCACGACACCGGGGCCGGCATGATCCGGTTCAGCCGGGCCAGCCCGTCGTCGAGGAAGGCGCGCAGGCTCTCGGCGCGCTCGACGCCGTGCCGTCGGCCGCACTCGAAGGCGTCGCCCCGAGCCCGCACCACCGGCACCCGCGGGCCGGCCGCGGTCACGCCTTCCCCGTCGGTCGCGTCACCTTGGGCCCGGCGAGCAACTGCGCGCGAACCGACGGCCATTCGGCGCGCAGCACGCTGTAGTAGATCGCGTCCCGGCGCCTGCCGCCGGGCATCGGATTGAAGCTGCGCAGCACGCCCTCCTCGGTGGCTCCGATGTTGCGCAGTCCGGCGCGCGCCTGGAGGTTGAGCACGTCGGTCTTGAACTCCACGCGCTCGGCGTTCAGTTGTTCGAAGGCGTGCTCCAGCATGAGGAACTTCGCCCAGCGGTTGATGCCCTTGCCCCGGAACTCGGCGCCCAGCCACGACCAGCCGATCTCCAGCCGCCCGTCCGGCTCGGCGATGCTGCAGAAGCTCATGCTGCCCGCCGTGCGATCCACGGACTTGTCGATCACGTTGTAGACGACGCGGCGACCGGCGGCCTGATCGGCCAGGGCCGCGTCGAAGAACGCGTCGAACTCGGCATCGGTGGCGATCACGAGCACGAAATAGCGCCAGATCTCGGGGTCCATCGCCTGTTTGCGCACCGCCTCGCGATCCTCGGGGACGATCGGCCGCAGCAGGACGTGCTCGTTCTCCAGCGTCGTCGACGCGGTCTGCACCCAGGTCATCTCAAGCCACCTTTCCGGCGTGGCGCGACAGCGCCTCGGTCACATCGCGCAGCGTGCTCATGGCCGCCACGTCGGGTTCGGTGAAGCAGGCCAGGTCCACCCCGGCATCGTCGCAGGCGGACATCAGGAACAGGACCTTGTTCAGCGAGGTCAACCCGTACGTGCCGACCATGTCCTGGTCCAGGTCGATGTCCTGGGGCGCGACGCCGGATTCCAGCACCTGGGCCAGGTTCCGCCTGGCCACCGTCTCAATCTCGCACTGCATGGATGCTTCCCTGGTTGTCGTGGATCCGGGAACGGTAGGCGTCGAGGATGCGCCCGCGCCTGGCCTTGAGCTGAGAGGTGAGCAGCCCGTTCTCGACACTGAACCGAGGACTGGCCACCACCACCGTGCGGATCTGCTCGTCCTGGCCGAACGCCGCGTTGGTGCGCGTGAGTTGCTCGGCGATGGCGCGCTCCTCGGCAGGCCCCACCGGATCCGCGGCGGGCGAGACCACCGCGACCAGATGGGTCTGCGTCGGGCAGAACACCACACATTCCTCGATCACCGGGCTGGACTTCATGTGCTCCTCCAGCGGTCGGACGACGATCTTGCGGCCGTTGTCCAGCACGATCACGTCGTCGGCACGACCGTGCACGAACAGGAACCCGTCCTCGTCGAGATGACCGATGTCGTTGGTGCGCACCGTCCCGTCCGCGGCGAACACCCGCTCGGACACCCCGGGCGGCGCCTGCTCGTAGCCCCGGCACACCGGGTGCTCGGCTTGCACGTGGATCACCCCCTCGGCGTCCAACAACACCCGTTTGCCCGGCAGTACGCGCCCGACGCTGCCCCGCCGGTGCGCGCCCGGGTGGTTCTTGGTGACGATGCACGTCTCGTTGAGCCCATACCCCTCGAAGATCGGCAATCCGGCGTCCTCGAAGAAGGCCAGCGTGCCGGTCGAAGCCGGCGCCGAACCGGTCCACAGATAGCGGATGCGGTCGCCGAACAACTGCCGCGCGGCGCCGCGGCGCGCCGTCGCCTCGTCGCCGTCGACGCCGGCACCACGCATCCGGGCCTCGATGTGTTTCCTGGCCGTCTCGAAGAATCCCGGCACGCCCATCACCACCGTCGGCCGGATCCGGCGCAATGCCGGGAACGCCGCCTCGTACGTGCTGATCGTGACGTCGTGGCCCCAACGCAGCGCGGAATACGTCCAGTAGCGCTGCTGGAGCACCGACAGCGGCAGGAACACGAGCAGATTGTCCGCGCCGCCGTGCCCGAACATCTCCTGGACCGCGCGCAGATCGTCGTCGACGCTGCCGACGGACGCGGTGAGCGTCTTGGGCTCGCCGGTACTGCCCGAGGTGAGCTTCAGCGACAACACGTCGTCGGGCGAGTAGACGATCGGCTCCGGGACGCGACCGTCGTCCGGTGCGCTCGCCGCCGCGTCGACCTCCGCGAGGGCCCTGCTGCCGGGGGCCCGCGGCGGGCCGTCGGTGAACAGCACGCCCAGGCGGTAGCGCTCGCGCAGACCGGTGTCCGTGTCGAACTTGGCCGGATCGAAGCCCACGGTCACCGCGCCCAGGCGGATCGCCGCGAGATCCAGCAGCGCCCACTCGAGACAGTTCGCGGCCAGGATGCCGACCCGGTCGCCCCGATCGATGCCCAGGTCGCGCAACCACACGGCGAGGCGCCCGGCGCGCGCGTGCAATTCGGTCAGCTCCATCGTCCGGATCCCGCCGAGCCGGAAGAAGGAGATGTGCGGGCCGGGGGTGGGGGCCCGGGAGACGATGTGGTTGATCACCGAGTCGCTCATGTCGCGCTCGACCCCGCCCCACCGCGCTCGGCCAGGCCGCGCTCGATGTGCGCGGCCATCGTGCGCACCGTGTCCACCTCCGGCAGCCGGTCCAGCGTGATCGTCAAGCCGAACCGCTTGCGCACCCCGGCCAGGATGCGGGCGGCCACCAGCGAGTCGCCGCCCAGGTCGTACAGCGGGCGGGTGACGTCCAGGTCCACGTCCGCGACGCGCAGCGGCTTGGCCCACAACCCGGCGACCACGAGCTCCAGTTCCGAGTCGGCGGCGGTGGGCGCGGACGCGGACGGCGCGGCGGATTCGGCGGCTTCCGCGAGCCTGACCCGGTCGACCTTGCCGTTGCGGGTCAGCGGCAGCGCGGTGTGCCAGTACACCCCGGCCGGGATCATGTACTGCGGCAGATGCTCGCGCAGCGCCGCGCGCACCGCCTCCACGTCCGGACGCTCGTCGCCGGCGGGCACGAGATGGGCGACCAGCCGATCGCCTTGCGCGCCGCCCTGTCGGGAGACCACCGCACGCTCCACGGCGGGCAACGCGACCAGGCGGGTCTCCACCTCGCCGGCCTCGATGCGATAGCCGTTCACCTTGATCTGGAAGTCGCCGCGGCCGAGGATGTCGATCTCGCCGTCCGGCAGATAGCGGCCCAGGTCCCCGGTCCGGTACAGGCGCTCGCCCCGCTCCGGGTCGATCACGAAGCGCTCGGCGGTCAACTCCGGGTCGCCCCAGTAGCCGCGTGCCAGGCCCACCCCGGCGGCCCAGATCTCGCCGGTGACCCCGTCGGGCACGTCGCACCCGTACTCGTCCAGCACGTACGCCCGGTTGTTCGCGTTCGGCCGGCCGTACGGGATGCTGCGCGAGCCGTCCTCGTCCTCGCCGATCGGGTGCGACACGTTCCAGATCGTGGTCTCCGTCGGCCCGCCCAGCGAGACGATCCGCGGGTCCAACCCGAGCTTGCGCAGGTCCAGGGGCAACGTCGGCGGGATGCGGTCGCCGCTCATCATCACCAGCCGCAGCGTGTCCAGCGCGTCCGTGCCCTCCGCCGCCTGGTCGCGCAGCAGCGACACGATCGCCGGGACCGAGTTCCACACGCTCACGCCCCGCTCGCCGCACAACCGCAACCAGTGCGCGGGATCGGCCGCCTTGTCCGCGTCCGGCAACACCACGGCCGCGCCCGAACACAGGGCGCCGAAGACGTCGTAGACGGACAGGTCGAAGTTGAAGGCGCTGATCCCGAAGAACCGGTCCGCCGGCCCGACGCCGAACCGCGCGTTGCAGTCGGCGACCACGTTGGCCACGCTCCTGCGGCTGACCATCACGCCCTTGGGCTCGCCGGTGGTCCCCGACGTGTACAGCACGTACGCCAGGTGGTCGTCGTCCTGGGCGCCGGGCACCGGGCGCGGATCGGGCACCGGACCGGGCGGCAGCGGGCGGCTCGCGTCGAGCACCAGGACCTCGCGCCCGGTGTCGTCGCCGGCGGCTTCCGCGTCGTTGGTCAGAACCACCCGCGCCCGGCCGTTGCCCAGCATGTACGCGCGCCTCGCCCGCGGGAGTGCGGCGTCGACGGGCAGGTACGCGGCCCCGGCGAGCATCGTGGCGAGGATGCCGACGATCTGCTCGGGCCCGCGGCGCATCACCAGCCCGACCAACTCGTCCGGGCACACGTCGCGGGCGCGCAGCCACGCGGCGGCGTGCGCGGCGTGCCCGTACACCTGCGCGTAGCTGTACGACGCCGCGCCGGTCAGCACCGCGGGCGCGTTCGGCGCGCGCTCCACGTGGGCCAGGAACGCGTCCGTGAGCATCCCCGGCGAAGGCAGCGTCACCGTCGTCGTGTTGGCCGCCCGGCGGCGCTCGCGCTGCGCCTCGGGCAGCAGGTCGAACGTGGTCGCCGACCACGCCTCCTCGGCCAGGAGCGCCTCCAGCAGATGCTGGTAGCCGGACACCAGGTCCGCCACCAGACCGTCCGGGAACAAGCCGTCCACGCTGTCGAACTGGACCACCACGCCGCCGTGTTGCTCGAACGTGGACACATCCAGCCACACCTGCGGAGTCTGGCTGGAGGTGTACACCTCCGCCCCGAACAACTCCAGGGCCGAGCCGTCGACGTCGGCGTGCGCGTAACCCAGCGCGCTGTTGAACGTGTACGGCATAGGCCCGCGCGCCGCACCGCCGCGCCGACCCGCCTCGCGCAGCACCTCGATGCCGGTGAAGTGTCGGTTGTCCAACCCCCGGCGCAGCCCGGCCTGCAGCGCACGCGCTCGCTCCACGAAGGGAATTCGCCGGTCCACCTCGATCTCGACGAGCATCGTCTCGCAGAAGTTGCCAACGGCCTCGAACATGCGCGGGTGGATCGGCGGACGATTCGCCACCGTGGTGTTGATCGTGAAGCGCGAACCGGCGCCCCACGCCGCGAGGGTGTCCGCGTAGATCGCGAACAGCAGTGCGGAGGGGGTGAGTCCGGCCGTCGCCGCCCGGGCCTTGAGCGCGATCCACTGCGACCGGGTCAGCCGCGCGAAGTGCGCCGAGAAGCGCGGGGCCACGATCGAGGAGGGACTCGTGCGCAGCGGCAGGTCCGGAGCGGGCGCGAGATCCTCGAGCCGGTCCAGCCAGTACTTGCGCGCGCGCTTGGCCGGGGCACGGGTGCGCGCGGCCTCCAGCGCGGCCACGTACGCCTCGAAGGACGCCTCCTCCGGCGGATCCGCGTGCTCGGCGCCCGCCTCCCCGGTCGCCTTCCCGGTCGTCTCGTCCGTCGCGTCCGCCATCACGTCATAGGCGTGGCGCCAGTCGCGGAAGAACAGGAACATGCTGATGGCGTCCATGACCAGGCCGTCGTGGTCGACGTGCAGCACCATCCGGTCGTCCGCCAGCACGGTGACGTCGACCACCAGCAGCGGCGCACGATCGGCGGGCAGGATGCGATGCGAGCGCGACTCGCGCTCGGCGAGCAGATGTTCGTGCTGCGCCGCCTCGGACGCGCCGCGCAAGTCCACGCGTGCCACGCGCACATCGACGTCGTGCTCTCGGACCTGTCGACCATCGGGGGTGAAGCGGGTGCGTAACGCGCCGTGGCGCGCCACGACCGCGCGCAGCGCCGCCTCCAGGCGGTCGATGTCCCAGACGCCCTCGATCTCGTGGTAGACGTGGCTGGCCACGTTGCCCATCTCGACGTGCTCGCCCCGTCCGACCAGATAGCTGCGTTGCAGATCGGTCATCGCGAAGCCGTCCGGCGCGTCCAGATGGGCGACGATCTCTGCCTTGTGCTCCTTGATCAGGCGCAGCAGGTCGGGATCCATGCGCTCCCTGGGGCCTTGCAGGCGCAGGTCGGCCCCAACGGCCGTGATGGTCAGACCCCTGGCCTCGATCTCGCGGAGAACCTGTATGTGACTCATGCCGGCACCTCCGTGTGCGCGGCGACCTCGTCCGGATCCAGGCCCTCGGCGATCAGCGCGCTCAGTTCGGCGACGGTGCGGGCACCGAGCAACTCCTCGATGGGCACGTCGGCGTCGACCTGCTCGGTGAGTTGGTACTGCAGGGCGATGGCCTGCAACGATTCCATGCCGAGCTGGACCAGGGACCGGTCCCGCACCGGCTCGTCCGCGGGCAGGCGCAGGAGGTCGCGCACCAGACCGCTGAACCAGGGGAGCAGCGGCGGGGCCGGGTGGTCGAAAGACGGGTGTTCGGACGCCGGGGTCGAGGAAGTCGGGTTCGAGGGCGCCGGGTCGGTTGTTCCCGGGTCGGCGAAGAACACCTGGCCGGCCAGGTCGACGGCGGTTCCGGCGGGCACCAGGTCGATCCCGGTGGGCCACCGGGTCGGCGCGGGCGCGCCGAGCGCGGTCGACAGGCGGTTCGCGAACCTCGGCATCACCGGCGCGCCGCACGTGGCCAGGAGGCGGGCGGCGGCCAGTTCGAGGGCGACCACCGTGCGCGCCTCGTCCTTGAAGTCCGCCACGTCCGCGGCCGGGGCCTGGAGGCGGGCGAAGGTGGTGACGTCCGTGACGATGCCGTCCAACAGTTCGGCCGCGCGGTTGAGCGAGAATCCGTCCTGCCCGAGGGCTCCGGTCAGCGCCGATCGGCGCGCCTCCAGCCGGGCCAGGAAGGCCGCGTGCTCGGGCCGCCAGGTGCCGGCGTCGGGCGCCACCCCGCCGTACCGCTTCGCGACGCGCTCGCCCAGGTCGTTCAGCCAGGCCTGCCACGTGCCGACCAGGGTGTCGCGGACGAAGCCCTCGTACGCGTCGGGGGAGAAGCTGGTGCGTCGGCCCTCGGGACGGGTCAGCGCCAGGTAGAAGCGGATCGCGTCGACCGTGCGCGGGTTCAGCACGTCCTTGCCCCAGATCGCGTGGCCGCGGCTGGTGGAGAACTTGCTGTCCTCGAGGAGGTAGAACTCGTTGATGTTGTAGTCGATGTCCGGCTGCCATCGTGGATGCGCGACGCGGTACAGCGCCGGGATGAACATCGGGTGGAAGAAGCTGCCGTCCGAACCCAGGAAGTGCACGATCTTCCAGTCGGCCCCGGGGTCGTCCGCGTCCCAGTCACGGCCCAGGTCGCGGCCGAGTGCCCCGATGCCGTAGAGGATGCTGAAGGCGTAGTCCAGCCACGACCAGATGACCTGACCCGGCACGTCGGATTCGGCGGGTGTGATGCCCCATTCGGCCGGATGCGTGACCGGGATGTGCAACCGCTCGCGGCGGGAGAGCCGTTCGGCCAGTTCCTTGACCCCCGCCGGGACGCGGCCGAGCCGGTGGTGGTCGGTGACCACCTTCCCGAACTCGTGCAACGGGAAGGTGTATCGCACCAGCGGACTCTCGCGCGGAGGCGCGTCGCACGCGGCGGAACGCGGCTCGACCAGGTCGGTGCACACGTTGGGTTCCAGGCACGTCTCGCAGATGTTCCCGCCGCTGTCGGCGTCGCACGCGGGGCAGCGTCCGGTGACCCCCGACTCGTACAGGTATTCGCCGGTGTCGGCGGCGAACAGCGCGGCACCCTCCCTCGGTGCCACCGTCCCCGAGGCGGTCAGCCGGGAGAAGAAGGTGCGCAGCGCGGCCGGGTAGGCGTCGTCACGGCTGGTCGCGGTGTACTGGTGGACGTCGATGTCCATCAGCTTCAGCGTGGCCAGGATCTCGGCGCTGTAGTGCGCGGCGGTCTGTGCCGGCGTGCGGCCCTCCCGGCGGGCGGCGGCCACGACGTAGTTCTGGTAGTCGTCGCTGCCGGTGATGTGCCACGCGTCGGCGCCGAGCATGCGCTGGTGCCGGACGAACACGTCGGCGCCGAAGAACGGCCCGGACAGGTGCCCCAGGTGCAGGTCGCCGTTGGGGGTGGGCGCGGAGGAGAAGACGAACACGGGACGCTTGCCGAACCCGCGGTGTCCGGTGTCGTTGGCCGCGTGTACCGCTCGTTCGCCGTCGCGCCAGTAGAAGCTGACGAACAGCAGGTCGGTGTCGCCCGTGTTCTCCACCGAGTGCGTCTCGAACGGTTCGAACTGCACGACGGTGGAGGCGGATACCGGATGGCGCTCGGCGTCCACGGTCAGTTCCCCGGTTCCGGAGACGAACACCCAGGTCTCGGTCTCGTCGTGCTGGTGCGCCTGCGAACGCGTGCCGGGGGCGATGCCGACCCAGGTCGCGCCGACCCCCAGCCGCGTCGCGGAGCCCGTCTCGACGGCGGCCGCGGCGACGCCGTCGGCGGCGCGGGGGGCGTCGGGGCGATAGGTGCTGATCTTCACGACAGACTCCTTTGCTTCTCCCACGCGTGCGGAGGAATCGAGGACAGGTCCAGCAGGTCCGCGGCCTCCGCCGCGATCGCCGGGGCGAGCCGATACCCGGAACCGTTGGCGGTACCGGCGAAGACCACGCGCCCCTCGCCCAGCGCCCGCACCTGCGGTTCTCCGGTGGGGCTGTACGCGTCACAGAACACCCGGCCCGAGACGCAGAGTTCGGCCAGTTCGGGGGCGTAGCGGCGCAGGCTCGCGCGCGCCTGGTCGACGTCGTCCGCGGACAGCCCGTCGACCAGGTCGTCGGGATCGACGTCCCAGGTCGTGCAGGTGTAGCTGAACAACCAGTGCCCCGAGGCGTGCAGGGGCAACAGGAAGGCGTCCTCGTCCTGGAAGACGACGGCTCGGTCGGTGCGGGTCGGGACCCGCTCGATGTGCAGGGCGACGATCTTCTTGACCCGGGCGCCCAGCGGGGCGAGCAGCTCCCGCCACGCGGGCTCGGCGAGCCACGGGCCCGGTGCCAGGACGACCCGCTCCGCGGTCAGCGTCTCGCCGGTGCCGAGGGTGAGTTCGACACCGCTCACGCTCGTGTCGCGGCCCGGGCTCGCGTGGGCCAGGGCGCGGACCGCGTCCACATGGACGCCCTCGCGCAGGGTCACCCGGGGACGGAGCTCCCGGGCGAGGTCGTGGACCAGGGCGTACACGTCGGCGTACTGGGCGCCTCGACAGTTCCAGATCCGCGCGTGCTCGGGCAGGCGGAGGTCGGGAGGGCCGGACGGATCCTGCCCGGGTGGTGCGCCGGAGGGATCGGCCGGCGCGGGACTGCCGGTCACGGTGTCGATGCGGGTCAACTCGGCGCTGTCGAGGTAGATCTCGCGCACTCGCGCCGCGTTCGCGGGCGAGGCGACCACCGACATCGGTACCGCGTGGATGGGCAACTCCGGGGCGCGCTGCTTGAGCCGGGCGTAGTAGTCCTGGCTGTACGCCGTCATGCGCCGAACCCGCTCCGTCGCGCCGCGCGGACAGTGCAGTCCCGCCGACCGTCGGCTCGCGCCCGCACCGACGGTGTCCCGGTCCAGGAGTACGACGGATGCCTCCGGCGCGCGTGCGGTGATTTCCCGGGCGACCAGGCACCCGACGATTCCCGCGCCGACGACGGCGACATCGGCGTGTTCGGGGCTCACAGAGCGTCCAGTTCGTCGACGGGCGGCTTGGCGGACCACTCCACGAACGACGGCAGTTGTTCGTCGGAGCCCACGCCCAGAAGCCGGTCGAGGATGCGCCGGCTGCGCCAGGCGGTCAGGCTCAGATTGGGATCCGCCAGTCCGCGCTGGCCACGTGCCGCGTTCTGCATGAAGATCAGGCGATCGCGGGGGCCGTCCCATTGCACGGCGAAGTCCCGGTCGATGCGGTACTCGTCGCCCTCGCGCTCCAGGCGGCTTTCGATCGGCGCGAGGAAATCCGTCGACGCCGGACGAAATCCGGTGGCCCACACGATGGTGTCCACATCCACGTGCTCGACCACACCCGGTCGGTCGTTGTGGCCCATCTTGATGGTCCACCCGCCGGACTCGTTCGCGCTCACATCGGTGACGCCACGATTGGGAAGCAGCGCCAGCAGATCCTGCGCCCCGTCGATGAAGCGGTGCTCGTAGCAGCGCTGGTAGATCTCGCGCAGCGTCGACTCCGAGATGCCGTCGCTGCTCAGCACGTTGCGATTGTTGAGCGACTCGCGGACCGCTTTGTCGAGGCCGGAGAAGTACTCGGAGTAGCTCGGCATGTAGTACTCGTTCGTGAACGGCGAGTCGTCGATGGGAAAGTAGTTCCCGCGCCGCGATATCCAGGTCACGCGCCGAGGCAATTCCTTCGGCGTCCGTGATATCAGATCCAGGAAAGCTTCCGCTCCGGACTGGCCGCCACCGACCACGGCCACCCTCTTGCCCACGAGTCCCGCGCGCGTTCCGTCGATGAAGTCGGAGACGTGGAACTGGGTGTCGCCGAGCTTGTCCCGAGCCTGTTCCGGAACCCAGGGTCTGGTGCCGACGCCGACGCAGATGTTGTCCGCGGTCACGGTGCGGCGACTGGTGTGCACGACGAATGAATCTTCCGCGTCGTCGAATTCGACGGAGACCACTTTTTCGCCGAACACGATGTTCTCGTTGCGCCGGCTCGCCCACTCCAGATAATTCCGGAATTCCCGACGGGGAACCGCTTCGTATTGGGCGTTGATGAAGTGGTAGATCTTCCCCTGTTCGTGCAGGTACGAGAGGAAGGAAAACCCGTTCGTCGGGTCGGAGAGGATGACGAGATCCTTGAGTAACGACACCTGTAACGACGCGCCGGGTATCTGCTGATTGTCGTGCCAGCCGAACTGCTCCTTCTGGTCGAGAAAGAGATTCGGCGTCTCCGAGCGTCCGTGCAGCAGCGACGCCAGGCTCAGGTTGGCAGGACCGACTCCGATGCCGACACAGCGGTACTGCGCCGACTGGGGTTCGTTTTTTCCCGGAATACGGTTTTCGACTGATTTCCCCACGGCTCGACGACACTCCCAGCACTCGCGCAGGACTGGTCATCCGGCGAAATTCCCCAGCGCAACGCGCGTAACTCGCGACATGGCCGGGGAACAGCCCCGGTGCGCCGGGAACCGGCTCACGCGGAGCTTCACGACAGATGCTTCTCGGAGGTTGGCCGCCACGCGCTGCGGAAGTCGAACGGTTGTCCGCGGCGCACGCCGGGCGGCGACAGGTGGTCGGATTTCAGGCACACGAGATTCCCTGCCCGCTTAATCTCGATTTCGAGCACGGCAGGCAGGTCGCGGAGCTTCGGTCCCGGTCCGCCTGTTTAGTCGGTGACGACTGGCGGAAGGGGTACCGACTCCGCGGAGAAGCTTCGGAACGGCTATTACTCAGCTATTCACTTTGGTTTGACCGGAGAGTCGCGTCATCAAATCTTTTCGCGCGAGTTCGCGCGGGCTGATGACCGAGATAGACTCTATAGCAGGGCCGGCGGCTTGGCTAGTGCGTCGCGGCGACCCTCCCGAGAAGATCGATTACCCGCCGATGGACGGAAAACGCGAAGATCGTATTCCGGTTCCCCAATCTTTGACAACTGCCGGGATGCCATTGATCAGGCGCTTTACCTTGGATATCGGCCGACCGGCACGCGAGGCGAACCGCACATGGACGAGATCGTGGACGAGATCGATCTTCGCCGCCCGACCGGATCGGCCCATGAATTTTCGGGTCATGACCCCGCCGCATATCGTTGACAATCTCAAGGAAGCGGAACCTCCGATTTTGCGGCCGCGCGCTCCGACCATGCCCCCTCGAATTGCCGTCTCCGGCACCGCGTCGACGGGCCCGGCTGCGACCGGCGACCCACATCCGCCGACGCGGGTCGCGACCGGCGGGACGGCGATGTCCCGCACGGGTCGGGGTCGGGCAGGGCGCGCACGGGCATGCGTACGACCCGGGCCGGCGGCCGGGCCGGGCTTCGTGCCCGTCCCCGCCGCCGACCCGGGTCCGCGGTCGTCGAGGTTGCCTATTTTGTGCCCGGTGCCGGCGTCCTTGCGTGTCGGCACCGGGCGCGGTTGTCGTGGCGGTCGTGCGCCGGGTCCCGAGCGTCACCGAGTATCGGCGACCCGGCGAACGGGCCGGGGGTTCAGCCTCGCCGTGTGGTCGCCGACTCCGAGGTCGGCCGGCCGGTCACGAGGTTTCCCGGTTCCAGGCTCCGGTGGCGGCCGTGGCGCGTGCGTAGTCCGCGAAGTCGCGCGGTGCGCGGCCGAGGATCCTGCGGACGCCGTCCTCGACGCGTGCGTTGCGGCCGTCGAGCACGGTGGTGAAGAGGTAGATGAGGAAGTCGATGTCGCCGGCGGGCAGGCCGGCCTCCTCGAGTGCCTTGGCGTACTCGTCCGCGCCCACGGTCGCGAAGTCGACGCGGCGTCCGGTGGCGGCGGCGATCTCCGCGACGGCGTCGGCGAAGGTGAGCAGGCGCGGCCCGGTCACCTCGTACGTCTGCCCGTGGTGCCCGTCCTCGGTGAGCGCGGCGACGGCGACCTCGGCGATGTCGTCCGCGTCGACGAAGGGTTCACCCACGTCGCCGACGGGCAGCACGACCTGTCCTTCCAGGACCGGCCCGACCAGGTAACCCTCGCTGAAGTTCTGGCTGAACCAGCTCGCGCGCACCACGGTCCAGGCGATTCCCGAATCGGCCACGACGCGTTCACACACCTGGGCCTCCTCCTCGCCGCGCCCGGACAACAGCACCAGGTGCCGCACGCCCGCGCTCGCCGCCGCCTCGGTGAAGGCCCGGATCGCCGCGGGAGCCCCAGGTACCGCCAGGTCCGGGAAGAACGACACGTAGACCTTGTCCACGTCCCGCAACGCGGGTGCCCACGTCGCCGGGTCCTCCCAGTCGAACCCCGGGTCGGCCCCGCGCGAGCCCACCCGTACGTCGGCCTCGCGCGCGCGGAGCAGATCCACGATCCGGCGGCCGGTCTTGCCGGTCCCGCCCAGTACCAGGATCTTGTTCGAACTCACCGTCATGTCGTGTCCGTTCGGCATCGTGAATGTGTTCCTCAAAGATCGTTCAGCCGCCGGACGGGAACAACGCCGCCATGATCAACTATCGTTGAGCAGGATTCAACGATCGGGCGGGGGCCTGCGTGGAGACGTACGAGATCGAGGCATTCCTGGCGGTCGCCGAGGAACTGCACTTCGGTCGTTCTGCGGAGCGATTGGGCGTGTCCACGGGGCGGGTCAGTCAGATCATCCGCAAGCTCGAACGCCGGGTCGGGGCGTCCCTGTTCGACCGAACGAGTCGGTTGGTGGCGCTCACCACGATCGGCACCCTGTTCCACGACGACCTGCGCCCCGGCCACGAGCAGGTGCAAAGGGCATTGGAACGCGCGATCATGGCCGCTCGCGGCTTCGAGGGCCCGCTGCGGGTCGGCTTTCTCGGCGCCGCGGCCGGTGCGCTCGTTCTGGAGACGGCCCGTGCCTATCGCGCCGAGCACCCGACCGGCGACGTCATCGTCCACGAGCTCCAGATGGACAACTCCTTCACGGAACTGCGCGAGCATCGCACGGAGATGGTGCTCAACACCCGGCCCGTCACGGAGCCGGACATGGTCGCCGGGCCCGCGCTGTGGAGCGAGCCTCGATACCTGGCCGTCTCCTCGCGGCATCGACTGGCCGCCCGGCCGGAGGTCTGCCTGGAGGACCTGGCCCGCGTCACCCTGCTGCGCATGCCCGCCAACGCACCCGCCGCCATCGCCGACGACCGGGTCCCGGCCGCGACGCCACAGGGTCGGCCGATCGCACACGGGCCGCGGGTGGCCTCGTTCCAGGAGGCCCTGGCCCTGATCGCGGCCGACGAGGGCGCGTTCACCGTCGGCGGCCAGGTGATCCGCTTCTACACCCGCCCCGACGTGACCTACGTGCCCATCTCCGACGCCCCGCCCATCGAATGGGGTTTCGTGTGGCGCGCGTCGCACGAGACCGCCCGCATCCGAGCCTTCAACGCCAAGGCCGTCGCCGTGCGCACACCGTCGCGACGGGCCCGGGGAGCGGCCACGCCTTGACCCTCGGGGTTGACATCGAGGCGGTCGGGCGGACGGCCGGCGCCGGCGGTCGGCGCGGCGACGAACGCGGACGCGGATGCGGAGGCAGACGCTCGGTGCGTCGAGGCAGTGGGCGCGCCCGTCACCCGGGCCGGTCGCCCCGGCGACGGATGTCGAGCGTGGCACAGTGGAACGAACCGCCCAGGCTCTGCACGTGCCGGAAGGGACAACGGAGCGGCCGGCGGCCCAACTCTTCGACCAGTGCGCACATGTCGTCGTCCTCGGCCGGGAACATCGATCGTCGGGCGGTGCCGACCACACATTCCTCCAGCGGATCCCACTCGTTGTCCGAGCCCACCGGGATCGCGGGCCCAGGGGAGTGTCGAGGGGTTCGTTCACCGGTCGGCGGGTGATGGCGCATGTCCCGATCGTGCCCGAGACCCGTGTTCCGAGCATCCCGGGCGGGGCCACACGGATCAGCCGAAGTCGTCCACACACCGCCGGCGGGCCGGTGCCCGGGTGCGGGGCCGTACGGGGACACGAGTGCTCGGGCGCGGGGCTATACGGTGACGCGATGATCCTTTCCCTGCCGCCCGGCGATTTCCGCGCCTACCTGTTCGACTGCGACGGCACCATCGCCGACTCGATGCCGCTGCACTACCGGGCCTGGAAGCAGGCTCTGGACGAGTGGGGCTGCGTGTTCCCCGAGGATCTGTTCTACGCCTGGGGCGGGCGAACGGTGGCGGACATCATCACGTCGCTCAACGAGGACCAGGGGTTGGCCATGCCGGTGGAGGCCGTCGCGCATCGCCGGGAACTCCTCTTCCGCGAATACCTCCCGCAAGTGACCGTCGTACCGGGCGTCCTGGCGCACATCGAACACGCCGCCGGGCGTATACCGACGGCCGTTGTCTCCGGCAGCACCCGCGACTCCGTCACGGCGTCGCTGACCGCACTGGGTCTGCTCGACAGGTTCGACGTACTGGTGTGCGCCGGCGACTACACGAGGGCCAAGCCCGACCCCGAGGGGTATCTCCGGGCGGCCGAGCACCTCGGCGTGCCGCCGGAGCACTGTCTGGTCTTCGAGGACACGGAGATGGGCATCCGGGCGGCGACGGCGGCGGGCATGGCGTCCGTACGGATTCCGGATCCTCGTCCGAGGTGAGCGTCGCGCCGGCGCGGTGAGGGTCGCTCCGCGGGCAGGGGCTCCGGCGCGGCTCCGGCGAAATACGATCGCGACGGCACGGCGAGTTTGCTAGCGTCGATGGCATGAAGCGCGCCCACATGATGACGACGACGCCGGAGAGTGTCCCGGCGCGCTGACGGATTTCTTGGTCAAAGCCCCGGGGCGAGTGCCCCGGGGCTTCGTCTTGCGGTCACTCGCCCGATGTACGCGAGGAGACCCGATGCACGACCACCGCAGACTCGGCCGTGAGCTGGAACTGTTCGACACCGACCCGCTGATCGGGGCGGGACTGCCGTACTGGCTGCCCGACGGCGCCGCCGTACGGCACGCCCTGGAGGAGTACATCCGCGACGCCGAACGGCGGGCGGGCTACCGGCACGTGTACTCGCCGGTGCTGGGCAAGCGGGAACTGTACGAGATCTCGGGTCACTGGTCGCACTACAGCGACGACATGTTCCCGCCGATGGACGTGGGCGGCGAGCAGGTGGTGCTGCGGCCGAGCCTGTGTCCCCATCACGCGGTGATCTACCGCTCCCGGGGCCGCAGCTACCGTGAACTGCCGCTGCGTATGGCCGAGTTGGGCGGCATGTACCGATCCGAGCCGTCCGGCGTGCTCGGTGGGCTGACCCGGGTCCGGGCCATTCAGCTCAACGACGCGCACATCTTCTGCACCCTGGACCAGGTCGCCGAGGAGGCGCGGGCGGCCCTGGAGATGATCGCTCGCGCGTACCGGGCGCTCGGCATCGGTGCGGCGCGATATCGACTCTCGCTGCCGGGTGCGGGAGGCAAGTACGTGGCCGCGCCCGAGATGTGGCGGCGGTCCGTCGCGCTGCTGACCGACGTGCTCGACGGCTCGGGGGTCGCGTACGAGGCGGTCGAGGGCGAGGCCGCCTTCTACGGCCCCAAGATCGACGTCCAGGTGGTCGACCCGGCCGGGCGCGAGTCCACCCTTTCCACCGTCCAGATCGACTTCCACCAGCCCGAGCGGTTCGACCTGCACTACATGGGCGCGGACGGCGCCAAGCACCGACCGGTGATGATCCATCGCAGCATCATCGGCAGCGTGGAGCGGGCCGTCGCGCACCTCATCGAAGAACACGGCGGCGCCTTCCCCGCGTGGCTCGCGCCCGTGCAACTGGTGGTGCTCCCGATCGCGGCGACCGAGCTCCCGAACGCGCACGCGTTCGCGCGGCGTTGCCTGGAGTTGGGACTGCGGGTCGAGATCGCCGAGCCCGAACGCGGCACCCTGGGTGCGCGTATCCGCGAGTCCCGTCTCGTTCCCTACCAGGCCGTCATCGGCGCCAAGGAGGCCGCGAACGACCACATCGCCCTACGCCTGCGGGACGGCCGCCGCATCACCCCGCAACCCGCCGAGGATGTCCTCGCACGCGTGGGCGCCCTCGTGGACGCCCACGTGAGCGAACTGTGGGACGAGGCGGCGGTGTAACGCCCGCATCCGCCGTTTCCGTCGGGCCGCCCGCCCGTTCGGCCGACAGGGAGGCCGAACGGGTCGGCCCGGCTTCTCGAGCGGAGCCGCCGGCAGGGTGTACACGATCGAACCGGTCGTGCTCGGGGCCGCGCGAGAACCGGCTCCGGATTCCCGGTGTCGGGCGGGACGGTGGGGCGAACACGCCCACCGGTGGCGCAACACCGGGCACGCGTGGGACGTGGCCGGTATCTGTGGGGTCCACCGCTCCCCAACGAAACGGACCACCTCGTGCGAACCCGACTGTCGAGCCCGCTCCCGCCCGCCGAACGAGGTTCGCGTCGAACCCGGCCGCGCCGGCGCCGCCCCAGAGCCGCGGCCGTGCTGGCGGCGGCGCTGCTGAGCCTGACGGCCGCCGCGCCGGCGCCGGCCACCGCGATTCGATCCGACGCGCCCGCCGGGTCCGCGGAGCGGGTTCCGTCCTTCGCCGAGACGCTGACGCCCGAGCTGATCGCCCTGATGCAGCGAATGCGCGTGCCCGGCGCCATCGTCTCCATCCGCACCCCCGAGTCGGGTACGTGGACCACCACACTCGGCACCGGAGACCTGGCCGACGGGGCGCCGATCCGGTCCACGGACCACATGCGGGTCGGCAGTGTCACCAAGACCTTCACCGGGACGATCATCCTGCAACTCGTCGAGGCCGGGCGGCTGTCCCTCGACGACCCGGTCGCCGCCTACCGGCCCGACGTACCCGACGGGCAGCACATCACCATCCGTCAGCTCCTCCAGATGACCAGCGGGCTGTACAACTACAGCGAGGATCCCGCGTTCAACCGGGCGCTCGACGAACATCCACAGGCCCCGTGGACCCCCGACGAACTACTGGCGATCGCCTTCGCGCACCCGTCGTACTTCCCACCCGGAGGTGGGTTCCACTACTCCAACACCAATACCATCCTGCTCGGACTGATCGCCGAGGAACTCACCGGACAGCCACTGGCCGAGTTGTTCCGGCAACGCATCTTCCGGCCGCTGGGCATGTCCGAGAGCAGTCTGGCCACGGACTCCCGCTTTCCCCGCCCGCACGCGCACGGCTACGAGTTCATTTCCAACGTCGACAGCCTGACCGCGCCGGTACTCGAGGGCAAGGAAGCGGCCTGGGCCGACTGGTCGGCCGGCAATCCCAAGGACGTCACGAACTCCGATCCCTCGTGGGCCTGGGCGGCCGGCGCCGCCGTCTCCACCGTCGACGACCTGCTCCGCTGGGCCCCGGCACTGGCCACGGGCGCCTTGCTGAGCCCCGAGGTCCAGCGCGAGCGGTTGACCTTCGTCCCGGCCTCCGATCAGCCCGGCGCGCCGACCTACGGTCTCGCCATCGCCGACTTCGGTGGTTTCCTCGGCCACGACGGCCAGTTGCCGGGTTATAACAGTTTCGTGGGCTACAACCCGCAGTCGCGCGCGACCGTTGTCGTCCTCGTCAACCTCAACCAGTCTCCCGACGGCAAGGCGCCGGCCGACGAACTGACCAAGCTGATCTTCTCGAAGGTGTTCCCGGCGCCGTCCTCGTAGCCCTTGCGGGTGGGGACGCCTCCTCGGGTCCGGGGAGCAGAGGGAGCCGGGGGAGCCGGGGGAGCCGAGGGTCCGGCGGATCGACACGCCGGGTGGTTCGGTGCGGCGGATCGGGTGCGGGTGCGCATGCCCGCGTGCCCGATCCGTACGACCCCGCAGAGGTACTGCCGACACCGAGGAAGATCCCGCCTCCGGCGCGCCGACCGGCTCCGTCACTCGACGGGCAGGCCCGAACGCGCGCCGGCCGGCGTGCGCTACGCGGGAGACGCGTTCAGTTCGTGCTCTCGGGCAACGAGTTCGCCGCCCTCGTGGAGCAGCGCGGCGCGCATCTCCGGTGTCGCGGTCCGCCAGGTGGGGCGCAGGCCGAGGAGGAAGGCGTGCCGGTACGCGGATCCGATCGTCGCCGCACCCGCCTCGTCCAGCACCTCGGTCGCCACGAGGTCGAACGTCACCTCGACGACGTCGTCGGGCAGGGCGTTGATCCGCGCCACGAGGTCCTTGCGCAGCCGGTGGGCGACGGACGCGTCCACGACCCTCGGCACCACCACCCGTGCGCGGCCGTGCTCCACCAGACACTCACAGCCCCAGGTGTCGGTCACTGTCTCCCCCATCACGCGCCGAAGAACACGCCGCTCCGGGCGGGCGGTTCCGCTTGTTCGAGTCCACCGCACGTCGGGAGTCCCCGTACGGTCCGATACACAAACGAGACGAAAGCGGTGAAGCTCGCGGACTCGACGTCGTCCGGCCGACCGGAACCGGCACCTGCGGCAGGCGCCGCAGCGTACCCGGGTGCGGATCACGCCGCCACGGGCATCGGCGACGAATCGCCCGCAGGGCATGTGAAGTTGGACTCCCGGTGGGGTTCGGGCCCGCCGAACGCATCACCGGGCAGGAGCATGGGCGGTCGGCGTAGAGCGATCCGTACCGCACGGGCGTCGCGGAGTGCCCTATCGGGAGTCGGGGCGTGGGCGGTCGAGGATCAGGTCGGCCGCGTGGGCGATGACCTCGGCGCGGGTGCGGCCCTCGTGATCGGTGGCAAGGGAGCGGTGTGCGATCGCCACGCAGAAGGCCAGCAGACTGCGCGCCTCGACCTCGTCGGGATCGGAGCAGAAGGTGCCGATCATCTCGCGCAGCAGGGCCATACGCCGGTTGTCCACCCGGCGCAGGCGTTCGGCGACCGCCTCGTCGCGCCGGGCCCAGTCGCGGACGGCGAGGTCGAGGGGGAGCAGTCGGTCGTCGGAGAAGGTGAGCATGCCCGCACGCTGGATCATGGTTTTCGGGTCGCCGCCCTCGCGCTCGACCTGGTCGATCACCTCATCGGTACTCTCCCGTTCCCAGGCGTCCAGCATCGCCCGCAGCAGCGCGTCGCGGTCGGCGAAGTACCCGTAGAACCCGCCCTTGGTGACGCCGAGCCGCTTCGCCAGCGCCTCGACGCGCACGGCGTCCGGGCCGCCGTCGGCCAGCGCGCGCAGGCCCTCCTCGACCCACCTGTCGCGCGGTGTGCGAGCAGCGCCCACGGTGTGTCCCTTCGTGCCCGTCGTGCCGGTCGTGCCCCTCGTGCCCGTGCACCGGACGTATGCAACCGCCCGTCCGATTATGCGTAACCGCATATTCGATCTTGCCTGGCGTTATACGCAAGCGTATAACAGAGGTGGCAGCAATGGCCCGAGGCAGGAAAGGCGGCGGCGCGCCGTGAGACTTCCCCGCACAGCCCATACCGATCAGCCGTGGCGGATCCACGAGCTCGCCCGTGACTTCCGGGTGGAGGACGTATGGTCCTACCGTGCTCCCGGCTCCGGTCCGGACGACTTCCCCGTCATGCTCGCCGCGATGCGCGCCGGCGGCGGGCTCGGCAAGCAGGCGCTCCCGGCCCGGTTCCTGTTCGCGGTGCGTTGGAAGCTCGGCGCCCTGCTCGGTTGGGACAAGCCGAAGACGGGTCTGGGTACGCGGGTCCGGCCGCTGCGCGACCGCGTGCCGCGCGAGCTCGCGGAGACCGTGGACCTCTCCCTCCCCGCCGGCAGTCCGTTCACGCCCGTGTACGACCTCGACAACGAGTCCGCGCGCGAACTGGCCAACCGGACGGTGCACGGGATCATGCATCTGGGGTGGGTGCGAAGCGGGGACACCGGCGGCGGTGACGGTGATGGGAACGGAGACGTCGGCGACTACGAATTGCGGATGGCGGTTCTGGTCAAGGCCAACGGGCGGTACGGCAGGGTGTACATGTCCCTCATCGCACCGTTCCGCTACCTGATCGTCTACCCGGCGCTGACCCGTCAATGGGAACGGGCTTGGCGCGATCGCGAGCAGTTGCTCGCGTAAGGCGCCGGGCCTCCTCGACCTCGATGGTTCGGATCGCCGATCGCCGACGGGGCGAGCGATGTCAGCGCTTGAGCTTGCGCCAACCGCCCGCACGATTGTTGGCGATGATCTGCTCGAACATGGCGGTCAGGGCGGGTGCGTTGATCGTCTCGCCCCGGCGTACGGCCACGGTGCGGGCGGTCTTGTTGTCGTGGCCGCCGGTGATGATCCCCTCGGGGTCGGGGACGATGGCCCCGTCGTACAGGAACACGTTGACGTGGTCCTTCGCCGCCAGGAGCGCGCAGATGTTGCCCTGAAGGACGAAGTACGGTCGAACGGTGCGCTTGATGGTCTCGGCCACCTCCGGGTCGGCACCATGGACCAGGTCGCGGACCTCGCGACAGATGGCCTGCTGCCAATCGGGCAGGGCTTCGATGTAGTCGTCGACGCGCGGGTCGGTGACGTAGGAGGTCATGATCATTCACCGTAACCGAACGACGCCGAGAAATCGGCACCATCGTCGGCGCATGTCCACGATTCGGATCCGAGGGTGTGTCCACCAGGTCCGGGACTTCCGTGCTCCTGTGACCCCCGCATGCGCATCGTCTCGCCGAGCCGGAGGTGGTGTTGGTCGTGCCATGCGGATTCCCACCCGAACGCATCGAGGCGGAACGGGACTTGCTGACGCGCCTGCCGGGCTGGTCGGATCTGCCCGCGGTTCGCAACGACAACGTGTGGGTGCTGGACGGCCCGGCGTACTTCAACCGGCCCGGACCGCGCGTGGTCCGCGGTGTCGAGATCCTCGCGTACGTCCTGCACGGCGTACGGCCACCGGTTCCCGTGACGCCTCGGGAGGCGCGGCGTCCGGGATGACTACCCGTTGCCGGCAGGTTCCGGCTCCGGAACGATCAATGGGGACAGGGTGGGCCGGTTCGGATGCCGGTCAGGCGTACCCGTACCAGGAGGTCGTGCAGCGCGTCGTGGCCCTCGGGGCGTTCCGCGAGTGTGGACGCCTCGTGCGCGTCGTCGAGGGCGGCCCGCAGCCGATCGATGTCCGCCCGTGCCGCGTCGACGGCCACCGACTCGTCCAGCGCGCCGTGCTCGGCTTCGCGTTTCGCGGCCACCAGGTCGCCGAGATAGGCCGGAGCGATGTCCCGGCACAGGTCGGCCAAGGTGGGGAGATCGGCCACGACCTGTCCCGAGCGCATCAGGTGGATCCCGGTCAGCAGGACCCGGAATGTGTACAGCAGCGGCTTGAGCTCGCCGGTCCGCTCGAACAGCCGTAGCTGCGTGCGCGCGAACCCGGCGTAGTGGTGCGCGTGGTGCCGGGTCACCAGTCCGGGGGCGAGCGCCACCAACTCGGCGTGCGCCGGCGTGGTGTGTACGACGAGTGGAGAAAGCAACTGCTTCAGGACGTAGCCGTTGCGGCGCAGCAGGAGCCGTACGAACTTTCCGAGGTCGTGGGTGACGAGGTCGTTCTCCACGCCGTCGGCTTCCCACATGCGCCCGCGCGTGTGCTCGCCCTCGCGCAGGCCGACCAACGCGGTCAGCGGCAGCAGATGCGCGCCGCGCAGGTCGACGTCGGAATCCCGGGAGGGGAAGCCGTACAGGTGCGCGCCGGACACGGTGGCGAACACGAGCGGATCGGGTTGTTCGGCCACGATCGCCGACAGGCGCTCCGGTTCGATGTCCAATGCCACGACGGGCCCTTTCCTGACGATGCTGCGGGACCCGGAATCCTAGCCCGCCACCCGCCTGCCGCGTCCCACCCGCCTGCGGCGGTCCATATGTTGGGTTGATCGCACGCGTCCCTCGGCGCGAAGACGAAGCCCACCGAACCCGGAGCCCGGCAACCGCCTTTCTCCCCCGTCCCCACCGGGCCCGGACCTGATCCCGAACCGGCCCGAAACAGGGGGGGGGGGGGGGGGGGGGGAGGGGGGGGGGAGGAGGGGGGGGGGGGGGGGGGGGGGGGGGGGGGCGGGGGGGTCGGGGGGGGGGGGGGGGCGGGGTTGGG